>NZ_JAGYFZ010000006.1:0-109180 GCF_019946675.1 Pseudomonas sp. BF-B-15 | reverse complement strand
GTGGTGTTTCGGGCACAAAAAAGGGGCGCATTTGAATGCGCCCCTTTTTCATTGCTTCAGACGATCAGAACGCCGGCACCACAGCGCCTTTGTACTTCTCGAGGATGAAGGCTTTCACTTCCGGGCTGTGCAGCGCGGCAACCAGTTTCTTCATGTCTTCGCTGTCCTTGTCGTCCGGGCGCGCAACGAGGATGTTCACGTACGGCGAGTCGCTGCCTTCGATGACCAGCGCATCCTTGGCCGGATCGAGCTTGGCTTCCAGCGCGTAGTTGGTGTTGATCAGCGCCAGGTCGACCTGGGTCAGCACGCGCGGGATGGTCGCGGCTTCCAGTTCGCGGAATTTCAGGTCCTTGGCGTTCTCGGTGATGTCCTTGACGGTCGACAGGATGTTGTTCGAATCCTTCAACTTGATCACACCAGCCTTGGCCAGCAGCAGCAAGGCGCGGCCGCCGTTGGTGGCATCGTTCGGGATCACCACGGTGGCGCCGCCCGGCAGTTCGGTCAGTGCCTTGTACTTGCTGGAATAAGCGCCCAGCGGTTCCAGGTGCACACCGGCTACGGAAACCAGGTTGGTACCCTTGGCCTTGTTGAACTCATCGAGGTATGGCTGGTGCTGGAAGAAGTTGGCGTCCAGACGCTTTTCCGCCACTTGCACGTTCGGCTGAATGTAATCGGTGAAGACTTTGACCTTCAGGTCCACGCCTTCTTTGGCCAGGGCCGGTTTCACGAATTCGAGGATTTCTGCGTGCGGAACCGGGGTGGCCGCAACGGTCAGGGTGTCGGCGTGGGCAGAAAAGGCTGCAACGGCAGCGAACGCGACGAGTAGTTTTTTCATTCAGCTAACTCCTTGTGAATATCCGCTTGCGGCGCCTGTTTGCGGCGCCCGCCAGCGAATGGCCTGCTCATAAATTATTTGCGCGAGAAGTGTACGACCAACTTGTCGCCAACCGTTTGCAGCACTTGAACCAACACCAGCAGCAACACCACCGTGACGACCATCACGTCAGTCTGGAAACGCTGGTATCCGAAACGGATCGCCAGGTCACCCAGACCACCGGCGCCAACCACACCAGCCATCGCCGTGTAGGACACCAGTGTAATAGCTGTCACCGTAATCGCCGCGAAGATGCCCGGGCGGGCTTCCGGCAGCAAGGCGTTGGTGATGATCTGACGTGTCGTCGCGCCCATGGCCTGGGTCGCTTCGATGATGCCGCGATCCACTTCACGCAAGGCGGTTTCCACCAGACGCGCGAAGAACGGCGTGGCACCGACCACCAGCGGCGGAATCGCACCGGCGACACCCAGCGAAGTGCCGGTGATCAACACGGTGAACGGGATCATCACAATCAGCAAAATGATGAAGGGCAATGAACGCAGGATGTTCACCACCAGCGACAACATCGCGTATACGCCTTTGGCTTCCAGCAACTGACGCGGGCTGCAGAGAAACAACAGCACGCCCAGCGGCAGGCCCAGCAAAACGGTGAACAGCAGCGAACCGCCGAGCATCAGCAGGGTGTCGCCGGTGGCCAGCCAGATTTCGAACCAATCGATGTTGGCGAAAAACGTTGTCAGAGCTTCCATTAACGAAGCACCTCCATATGAACGTCAGCTGCGGTGAAGCGGGCAAACGCCGCCTCCATGTCGCCGCCGGTGACCGCCAGGGTCAGTTGCCCATAGGGGATGTCTTTGATGCGATCGATACGGCCGGCCAGAATGCTGTAGTCCACGCCCGTTTCCCGAGCGACGGTTCCCAGCAACGGCGCGTAGGTCGCTTCGCCCTGGAAGGTCAGACGCACGATACGGCCCGGCACGTGAGCAAAGTCGTCGCGCTGTTCGCTTTCGTCGATCTGCTCGTCTTCTTGCACGAAGCGTTTAGTAGTCGGGTGTTTCGGGTGCAGGAACACTTCAGCGACCGAACCTTGCTCGACGATCACGCCAGCGTCCATCACGGCCACCTGGTCGCACACGCGACGGATCACATCCATCTCGTGGGTGATCAGGACAATGGTCAGTTTCAGTTCGCGGTTGATCTCGGCCAGCAGTTGCAGGACCGACGCCGTGGTCTGCGGGTCCAGTGCACTGGTGGCTTCATCGCACAGCAGGATTTTCGGCTTGGTCGCCAGTGCGCGGGCAATGCCGACACGCTGCTTCTGGCCGCCCGACAACTGCGCCGGGTACTTTTTGGCGTGGTCGGACAAACCTACCCGCGCCAGCAACTCGGCGACACGCTGGTCGATCTCGCCACGCGACAGTTCACCGGCGAGGGTCAGCGGCAGTGCGACGTTGTCGGCCACGGTCTTGGAAGCCAGCAAGTTGAAGTGCTGGAAAATCATCCCGACCTGCTGACGGAAGCGCCGCAAGCCGCTGGCGTCGAGCGCGGTGACTTCTTCGCCGTCGACGATGATCTTGCCGCCACTGGAGTTCTCCAGGCGATTGATCAGACGCAGCAGGGTACTTTTTCCCGCACCGGAATGACCGATCAGGCCGAAAACCTGGCCGTTCTCAATCGACAGACTGGTCGGGTGCAGGGCGGGAATATCCTTACCGGCGACGCGGTAGGTTTTGTGGACGTTTTGAAACTCGATCACGTAGCGAACCTTGTGGGGCGCGTTGAAAAAGGATCAGCGGTTAGCCGGGCGCGCATTTTAGCCTGTCCGTATAGAGGTTATTAGCATTTATTCCGCATTCAACCTTTCATTTGGCAATAACGCGATCAAAGGTCATAAAAAAGGAACGGCTAAAAACCCTGTCAGTCACTAATAGGGCAACTCGAAAACGTCCCCGGTGCCGTGCCTGGGGTCTGAATAAGCGTCCTGGCTACGGCGGGAATCGCAACGAGGAGTCTACGACTGATGAGTACTAAAAAGCCTGCCGCCCCTAAAAGTGCACTGGCCGGGACCGACACTCTGGACCGCGGCAACACCAACGCCAAGCTCGACAGCCTGGAAAAATTTCGCTCCGACGCCACCGAACAGGCCTTGCGCACCAACCAGGGCGTGAAGGTGTCGGACAACCAGAACACGTTGAAGCTTGGCGCTCGCGGACCGTCGCTGCTGGAAGATTTCATCATGCGTGAAAAGATCACGCACTTTGACCATGAGCGCATTCCCGAGCGCATCGTCCATGCCCGCGGCACCGGCGCTCATGGTTACTTTCAGAGCTATGAAAACCATTCCGTGCTGACCAAGGCTGGTTTCTTACAGGACCCCGGTAAGAAAACGCCGGTGTTCGTGCGTTTTTCCACCGTTCAGGGTCCACGCGGGTCAGGCGATACCGTGCGCGACGTACGAGGTTTCGCCGTGAAGTTCTTCACCGACGAAGGCAACTTCGATCTGGTGGGCAACAACATGCCGGTATTTTTCATACAGGATGCGATCAAGTTTCCTGACTTCGTACACGCGGTAAAACCCGAACCTCACAACGAGATGCCTACCGGCGGCTCGGCGCACGATACCTTCTGGGATTTTGTGTCGCTGGTGCCGGAGTCCGCGCACATGGTGATTTGGGCGATGTCCGACCGGGCGATCCCGAAAAGCCTGCGCAGCATGCAGGGCTTTGGCGTACACACGTTCCGGCTGATCAACGCCGAGGGCAAATCGCGCTTCGTCAAATTCCATTGGCGCCCGACCGCAGGCACGTGTTCGCTGGTGTGGGACGAAGCACAGAAGCTCGCCGGCAAGGACACCGACTACCACCGGCGCGATCTCTGGGAGTCCATAGAAATGGGCGACTACCCGGAATGGGAGCTGGGCGTGCAGATCATCGAAGAAGAAAACGAGCACAGTTTCGACTTCGACATCCTCGACCCGACCAAACTGATCCCGGAAGAACTGGTACCGATCACGCCGCTCGGCAAAATGACGCTGAACCGCAACCCGGACAATTTCTTCGCCGAAACCGAACAAGTCGCCTTCTGCCCGGGGCATATCGTGCCGGGGATCGATTTTTCCAACGATCCGCTGCTGCAAGGTCGGCTGTTTTCCTACACCGATACGCAGATCAGCCGACTCGGTGGGCCGAATTTTCACGAGATCCCGATCAACCGTCCGGTGGCGCCGTTCCACAACGGCCAGCGGGACGCGATGCACCGCACCACTATCGACAAGGGTCGTGCGTCCTACGAGCCGAACTCCATTGATGGAGGCTGGCCGAAAGAGACCCCGCCCGCCGCCCAGGACGGCGGTTTCGAGAGCTATCCGGAGCGCATCGACGCCAACAAGATCCGCCAGCGCAGCGAGTCGTTCAGCGACCACTTCTCGCAGGCGCGGCTGTTTTTCCACAGCATGAGCAAGCACGAGCAGGAACACATCATCTCGGCTTACAGTTTTGAGTTGGGCAAGGTTGAGCGAGTGCACATCCGCGCACGCGAGGTGAATGAGATCCTCGCCAACATCGATCTGGAATTGGCCAAGCGTGTGGCCCAAAACCTTGGTTTGCCGGCACCGACGGCCGGGACGGTCGAGGTGCGCAAACTCTCACTTGATCGCTCGCCAGCGCTGAGCCAGGCGAATTTGCTACCGGCGGACATCAAAACCCGCAAAGTGGCGATTCTGGCGGCCAATGGGGTTGATGGCGCAGCCATTGATGCCATGAAGAAGGCGCTGAACGCAGAAGGCGCGCACGCCAAACTGCTCGCCCCGACTTCCGCCCCGGTGACAACGGCCGATGGCAAGACGCTGCCGGTCGATGCGTCGATGGAAGGATTGCCGTCGGTGGCGTTCGACGCGGTGTTCGTGCCTGGCGGTGCGGCGTCAATCAAGGCGTTGAGCGGTGATGGTGTGGCGCTGCATTACCTGTTGGAGGCGTACAAGCACCTGAAGGCCATCGCGCTGCAGGGCGAGGCGAAACAGTTGCTGGATGTGTTGAAGCTTGAGATTAATGCGGGGCTGATCGTGGGGACGGATGCCAAGTTGATCAAAGCGTTTTTCGCCGCGATCGGGCAGCATCGGGTTTGGGATCGGGAGCCTAAGGCGAAGGCGATTCCGGCCTGAGTTTTGTGTAATTCGTTAGGACGCCATCGCGGGCAAGTCGGATCGCCGCACCGCTCGCTCCTACAGGATTTGCGCGACGTCGATATAAACGCAGCAGGACCTGTAGGAGCGAGCGGTGCGGCGATCCGACTTGCCCGCGAAGCTTTTTAGGGTTTACGCGGGCTTAGGACCATCTGCGCCGGAACATTGCGCAGGATCTGCTTCTCCAGATTCAGGTCAAACCCCGAATCCAGCTTCTTTACCCGCTTGGTCAATAACGTCGCCAGCCACGGGTAGTCCTGCGTGCGCGGCGCCTGAATGCTCACGTCACATTGGTAATTCACCACATCGGCCGCGATCGCATCCAGTTGCCGGCGAAGTTTGCTCATATCGGTGAGGTTCAACGCGACGGTGGTGCTTTCAGCGGTCGGATCAATCACTTTTGCCTGAGGTTTAGCCTCGGCAGCCAACAGCGCCGCTTCAGCTTTGTCGAGCTCTGCCTTGCGTGCGTTGACGATGGCGTTGTTGACCCCACCGGTCAACGCCGGCGCCTTGGGCATCAACGCCCGCGCACGGCTCAGTGCGGTTGCCGCAGCATTCACATCGCCTTTTTGCAGCACGATCTGGCTGCGTTGCAGATAGGCCTCGGCGAGTTGCCGTTGGTATTGCACAAGGGACGGGTCGTTTGGCGACTCAGCCTGCAAGGCAGCCAATTGATCTTCGGCAGTGGCCAGTTCGCTGCTGGCGAGGCTTTGCTCGAGCTGTGCGATGGCCGTGGCCCGCGCATCAGTGGCCTCAGTGGCCGCCGGTGGCGTGCTTTGGCATGCACCCAGTAGCAGCGAAAATGCGACAAGGAGCAGATAACGGGAGGCGAACGGCTTCATTCCTGCGACTCTCTATTTGCGCAAAAAACGAGCAAGTCTACACCCCTCGACGGGGCAGGACAAAACTCAGCAGAAACAGTGCGGCGGCCGTCACAACAATCGATGGGCCCGCCGGGGTGTCCTTGAACCAGGACAACGCCAACCCGCCACACACGGCGAGCATGCCCAGCAGGCTCGCGCCCAGCGCCATCTGTTCCGGCGACTTGGCGTGACGTTGTGCCGCAGCCGCAGGGATGATCAACAGCGACGTAATCAGCAACACACCGACGATTTTCATCGCCACCGCGATCACCACGGCGATCAGCAACATCAGGGTCAGGCGCAGCGCCGGCACGGGCAGACCTTCCACCCTCGCCAGCTCTTCATGCACCGTGATCGCCAGCAATGGCCGCCACAATGTCACCAACAAGGCCATGACAGCGGCGCTGCCACCGAGAATCCAGGCCAGATCGGTCGGGCTGATCGCCAGCAAGTCGCCGAACAGATAGGCCATCAGGTCGATCCGCACTTCGTGCATGAAGCTTAGTACGACAAGGCCCAAAGAGAGCGTGCTCGGTGCGAGAATTCCCAAAAGCGTGTCGGACGCCAGCGGCTGACGCTGTTGCAACGTCACCAGCAACACGGCCAACAGCAAACAGCCGACGGTGACCGCCACCGTCGGACTGACATCCAGCAGGAAGCCCAACGCCACGCCGAGCAAGGCGGCGTGGGACAGGGTGTCGCCGAAATAGGCCATGCGCCGCCAGACCACGAACGAACCCAACGGGCCCGCCACCAGCGCCAGAGCCAGACCTGCAAGCAGGGCGTAAAGCAGAAAATCAGCCATGCTTGCAGCTATCTCCGTGAACGTGAGGTTGGGCCGACGGGGCCGCGCTGACGACCGAACCATGCAGATCATGGGCGTGGTCGTGATGGTGGTGATAAATCGCCAGGCTTTGTGCGTTCTTTCCGAACAGCTCGACGAAAGCGGGATCGCCGCTGACTTGCTCGGGATGGCCGGAACAGCAGACGTGACGGTTGAGGCAGACCACTTGATCGGTGGTGCTCATGACCAGATGCAAATCGTGGGAAACCATCAACACGCCGCAGCCGTGACGATCACGCAGACGGGTAATCAGGCTATAGAGTTCGGCCTGCCCCGCTACGTCGACGCCTTGCACCGGCTCATCAAGGACCAGCAGTTCCGGCTCGCGCAATAGCGCCCGAGCCAGCAGCACGCGCTGCATTTCACCGCCGGAAACACTTTGCACCGGGCTGTCGATCACCTGTTCGGCGCCGACCTCCTTGAGGGCCGCCAAGGCACGAGCACGGTCCACGCCGGGCACCAGACGCAGAAAGCGCAGCACCGACAGCGGCAGCGTCGGATCGACGTGAAGTTTTTGCGGCATGTAGCCAACGCGCAGTTTCGGCTTGCGCCACACGCTGCCGCTGTCCGGCTTCAACAGGCCGAGCACCGCCCGCACAAGGGTGGTCTTGCCAGCACCGTTAGGGCCGATCAGGGTGACGATCTGCCCCGGCTCGACGCTCAGCTCAATGTTATCCAGCACGCTTTGCCCGGCAAATGTGACGGCAACCTGCTCAAGGCGGATCAACGCGTTGCTCATCAAGCCCCCTGGCAACCCGAGCAGAGGCCGACCACTTCGACCGTCTGACCTTCGACAACGAACCCGACATCCTTGGCGCTGGTGATAATCGCGTCGCTGATGGATTTTTGCTCAAGCTCGATGGCGGCATGGCATTCGCGGCAGATCAGGAACTGGCCCTGGTGCGCGTGTTCCGGGTGATTGCAGCCGACGAAGGCGTTCAGCGAGGAGATGCGGTGCACAAGGCCGTTTTCCAGCAGGAAATCCAGCGCGCGGTACACGGTCGGCGGCGCAGCGCGGCGGCCGTCCTGCTCGCTGAGTACCGCAAGAATGTCGTAGGCACCCAGCGGTTTATGGCTTTGCCACACCAGTTCCAGCACCCGCCGACGCAAGGCCGTCAGGCGCAGGCCTTGCCGAGCGCACAGGGCATCGGCCTCAGACAGTGCGCTATGCACGCAATGAGAGTGGTCGTGGGGACGGCTGGCAATCGGTGTTTTAGGCATGAGCGGCGACGAGTTTTGTGAGAGACGTTATTATGTTACCCGTTCTCGCCTCTTTGAGTGGTCATCGTGTCCCGACTTTTTTCTATCTTTGTCGCATTTGTCGCCAGTTTTCTGTTGATCAGTTCTGCCCAGGCCGAAGTCAAAGTCCTCACCAGCATCAAGCCGCTGCAGTTGATTGCCGCTGCGGTGCAGGACGGTGTGGCGATTCCGGAAGTGCTGCTGCCGCCGGGAGCCTCGCCGCATAACTATGCGTTGCGCCCGTCCGACGTACGGAAGGTGCAATCGGTGGACCTGGTTTACTGGATCGGACCGGACATGGAAGGTTTCCTGCCTCGCGTGCTGAACGGTCGTACGCTGCCGAGCGTTGCCGTGCAGGATCTGCCGGGGTTGAAATTGCGTCGTTTCGCCGAAGACAGTCACTCCCACGCTGAAGAAGCCGACGAGCATGATCACGATCACCGTCCGGGCAGCCTGGATGCGCATTTGTGGTTATCGCCGATCAACGCTCGCGTGATCGCGACGAAAATGGCCGCTGATTTGAGCGCTGCCGATCCGGCCAACGCAGCGCGCTATCAGAGCAATCTGAAGGCGTTCGATGAACGTCTCGACGCGCTGGACCTGCGCTTGAAGGCACGACTGGCGGGCATCGCGGGCAAACCGTACTTTGTGTTCCATGAAGCGTTCGACTACTTCGAAGAGGCTTACGGCCTGAAGCACGCGGGCGTATTCAGCGTCGCCGCCGAAGTCCAGCCGGGTGCCCAGCACGTGTCGGCAATGCGCACGCGGTTGCAGGAAGTGGGCAAGACCTGTGTGTTCAGCGAGCCGCCGTTGCGGCCGCGACTGGCGGAAACACTGGTGGCGGGCTTGCCGGTAAAACTGGCGGAGCTGGATGCGCTGGGCGGGTACACGCCGGCGACTGCTCAGGGGTATGAGCAGGTGCTGGAGAAGTTGGGGAATGATTTGGCGGGGTGTCTGGAGTCGTTGTAATTCCAGAATTGCGGCGCCCCATTCGCGGGCAAGCCTCGCTCCTACAATTTTGTGTACGACGCCAACTTGTAGGAGCGAGCGGTGCGGCGATCCGACTTGCCCGCGAAGCTTTTAGAGGGCGAAAGGTAGCGGGGTGTTGACCTTCTGCCGCTGCGCCAACCGCAACTGAAACTCCATCGGATCGTGAATCAACACGTCCTGCCCGGCGAAAGACTCCGCGGCAATCAACCGCGACAGCCAGAATCGCACACACGCCACGCGCAGCGTGGTCGGCCACAACTCCGCCTCGGCAGCAGTGAACGGTCGCAATGCCGCATACGCCCCCAGCAACGCCCGCGCCCGCGGTCCGTCAATCAGACCGTCGTCATCCGAACACCAGTCATTCAAGGCAATCGCCACGTCGTAGAGCATCGGCCCCGAGCACGCGTTGTAGAAGTCGATCAACCCGGTCAGGTGCGTGCCTTCGAACATCGCGTTATCGCGGAACAGGTCCGCGTGGATGTTGGCCCGTGGCAACGCCAGAATTTTCTCTTTTTGCTGTGTGATTTCATCCAGCGCCCGTTGCAGCAGATCACTCTGCTCGGCATTCAGGTGCGACAGCAGTTGCGTGCCCTCTTCCAGCATCCAGTCCAGGCCGCGATCGGTTTTGCGCTTGATCATGTTGGCCTGGGTCGCCAGGTGCAGATGGCCGAGCAACTCGCCCACCTGAGCGCAATGTTGCGCATTGGCTTCCTTGATGTGCTTGCCCGCCAGACGCGGTTGCAGCAGCGCAGGCTTGCCGGCCAGTTCGCGCAGGGCGACGCCATCGGTGGTGCGCAAGGCATAAGGCACCGGCAGGTTGGCTTCATGCAGCACGTCCAGCAGCTCGATGAAGAACGGCATCTCCTGAACCGGACCGCGCTCGACCAGGGTCAGGACAAATTCGCCCTGCTCCAGGCTGATAAAGAAGTTGGTGTTTTCGCTACCGGCAGCAATCCCCTGAAAATCAAGCAGGCGGCCGAGCCCGTAAGGGGCGAGAAAGGTTTCCAGCTCAGGCCGAGCCAGCGGGGTGAACACAGACATGTTTTAACTGCCAGTACGGGCGCCGCAAATGGCGGCACCGATTAAAATTAAGGACGACTTACCACTTAAATATTTCCCACGCCGGGATCAGCATATCCGGGTAGTCCGAGCGAATGAAGTTACCTTCCGAGCCATCCGCACGCACCAGGAAATAAGGTTTGCCACCTTTAGGCGTGACCTTGATGGCATACAGAAAACCATTTTGCCGATATTCCTGAATGGTTTTATCCCCTTCCGTGCGGATCGTGACATCCGGGTCTGGCGAAGGTGCGTCATCCGCCGCCATCACGGCCAATGGTGCAATTGCAAACAAGCCAGCCAGCAACAGGCGATTTAGTGTGCGCATGATAACCTTGTCCCTTTGTCGTCAACGGTCCCGCTATTCTAGCGCCGGACCCGCCGAAAAGGTTGATCCTGCTCATGAGCCAAGCCCCCCTCGTCCTGGTGGACGGTTCTTCTTACCTGTACCGCGCCTTTCACGCCCTGCCGCCGCTGACCACTTCCAAAGGTCTGCCGACCGGAGCGGTCAAAGGCGTGCTGAACATGCTCAAGAGTCTGCGCAAGCAGTACCCGGACAGTCCGTTCGCCGTGGTGTTCGACGCCAAGGGTGGGACGTTTCGCGATGACATGTACGCCGAATACAAGGCCAATCGCCCGAGCATGCCCGACGACATGCGCGTACAGATCGAGCCGCTGCACCAAAGCGTGATCGCGCTGGGCTTCCCGCTGCTGTGCGTCGAAGGCGTCGAGGCCGATGACGTGATCGGCACCCTGGCCCGCAGCAGCGCGGCGGCCGCCCGCCCGGTGATCATCTCCACCGGCGACAAGGACATGGCGCAACTGGTCGACGGCCACATTACCTTGGTCAACACCATGACCGGTAGCAGCATGGACGTGGAGGGCGTGAAGGAGAAATTCGGCGTCGCTCCCGAGCAGATCATCGATTATCTGGCACTGATGGGCGATTCTTCCGACAACATTCCGGGCGTTCCGGGCATTGGTCCGAAAACCGCTTCCGGCCTGCTCGTAGGCGTAAACGGCGGCCTGACCGAGCTGTATGCACAGCTCGACATCGTCCCGACCCTGCCGATTCGCGGTGCGAAAACCCTGCCGGCCAAGCTCGAAGAGCACAAGGAGATGGCCTTCCTCTCCTATCAACTGGCGACGATCAAGATCGACGTGCCGCTGGACATCGGCCTTGATGACCTGCAAATGGGCAAGCCGGATCACGACAAGCTCGCCGAGCTCTACACCCTGCTCGAGTTCAAAAGCTGGTTTGAAGAAAACCAGCGCGACGCCAAGCGCTCCGGCCAGGAAGTCACCGCACCGGTGGCTGAGGAAGCCGCCGTCGAGAGCGAGCTCAAATACACCACGATCCTCACCCAGGCCGATTTCGACCTGTGGCTGAAGAAGCTCAACGACGCCAAGCTGATCGCCTTCGATACCGAAACCACCGGCATCGATGCGCAGCAGGCGCAACTGGTCGGCCTGTCGTTCGCCGTACAGGCCAACGAAGCGGCCTACATTCCACTGACCCATTCCTACATGGGCGTACCGGATCAACTGGATCGCGACACCGTGCTGCGCGCACTGAAACCGATCCTGGAAGACCCGAAAAAACTCAAGGTCGGCCAGCACGCCAAGTTCGACATGAACATCCTGGCCAACTGCGCCATCGGTGGCGATCAGAGCTGCGGCATCACCGTGCAAGGCATCGCCTTCGACACCATGCTCGAATCCTACGTACTGGACTCGACCGCGACCCGCCACGACATGGACAGCCTGGCGCTCAAGTACCTGAATCACACCACCACCAGCTTCCAGGACATCGCCGGCAAAGGCGCCAAGCAGCTGACCTTTGACCAGATCTCCCTGGAACTGGCCGGACCGTACGCCGCCGAAGACGCCGACGTGACGCTGCGCCTGCATCAAACCCTGCAGGAAAAGCTCAACGCGATTCCGAGCCTGAGCAAAGTCCTGAGCGACATCGAAATGCCGCTGGTGCCGGTGCTCGCACGGATCGAGCGTCAGGGCGCGCTGGTCGACGCCAACCTGCTGGGCATCCAGAGCGTGGAGCTGGGCGAGAAGATGGTCGCGCTGGAGCGTGAGGCATTTGCCATCGCCGGCGAGGAATTCAACCTCGGTTCGCCGAAGCAATTGGGCGTGATCCTGTACGAAAAACTCGGCTTGCCGATCCTCAGCAAAACCGCCAAGGGTCAGGCCTCCACTGCCGAAGCGGTGCTGGCGGAACTGGCCGAGCAGGATTACCCGCTGCCCAAAGTGCTGATGCAGTACCGCTCGATGAGCAAACTGAAAAGCACCTACACCGACCGCCTGCCGGAGCAAATCAACCCGCGCACCGGGCGGATTCACACGTCTTATCATCAGGCTGTCGCGGCGACCGGGCGTTTGTCGTCCAGCGATCCGAACCTGCAGAACATTCCGATCCGCACCGCCGAAGGTCGGCGGATCCGTCAGGCGTTCGTGGCGCCTAAAGGCTACAAGCTGCTGGCCGCCGACTACTCGCAAATCGAACTGCGCATCATGGCTCACCTGGCCAAGGACGAAGGTTTGCTGCACGCCTTCCGCAATGACCTGGACGTGCACAAAGCCACGGCCGCCGAAGTGTTCGGCGTCGAGTTGGCAGAGGTCACCACTGATCAGCGTCGTAGCGCCAAAGCCATCAACTTCGGTTTGATCTACGGCATGAGCGCGTTTGGCCTGGCCAAGCAGATCGGCGTGGACCGCAAACAGTCCCAGGCGTACATCGACCGCTATTTCGCCCGCTACCCAGGCGTCCTGGAATACATGGAGCGCACCCGCGCCCAGGCGGCCGAGCAAGGTTTTGTCGAGACCATTTTCGGTCGTCGTCTGTACCTGCCGGAAATCAACGCGAAAAACCCTGCCCTGCGCAAAGGCGCCGAACGCACCGCGATCAACGCACCGATGCAAGGCACTGCGGCAGACATCATCAAGAAAGCCATGGTGGCTGTGGATAACTGGCTGACGTCGTCAGGCCTCGACGCCAAAGTCATCCTGCAGGTGCACGATGAATTGGTGCTTGAGGTGCGTGAAGACCTGGTCGATCAGGTTCGCGAGGAAATTCGCGTGCACATGAGCGACGCTGCGAAGCTGGATGTACCGCTTCTGGTCGAGGTGGGCGTAGGAAATAACTGGGATGAGGCTCACTGATCTACTGTAGGAGCGAGCCTGCTCGCGATGAACTGACAAGCAACGCGTTCATTCAGGATGAACGCGTTATCGTTAACGACCATCGCGAGCAGGCTCGCTCCTACAGGGTATTTCGCTGCGGCATAGTGCCGCGGCAGAAGGGACGAAGAGCGCTTATTTCTGATAGCGAGCCGGCTTATTTCAAATGGTTTTGGAAACACCGGAACTAAACCTGTGAAGCGCCACTCAGAGTTACTGAATGGCTGGTGAAGCCCTTCGATGCTCCTATGTTGTGTTAAGTGTTGGCAGATAATCTGGACCCCGCCCTAGCGGTCCGGAACTTGAACCCCGGAACTTCCCCCTCCCCATAAGAAGTCCGGGGTTTTTTTTGCCTGCGATTTATTGCTCGACGGGTTCAGCGCCCTTGTCCGCCAGCTCCATCCAGCCTGCCAGTACTGTGTAGGCCTCTTCCAGACCGAGGCGTTTTGGCGCCGAGAACAGCTGAATGGTGATCGCATCGCCCCAGCCTTTGCGGATATCCGACTGCACCTTGAGCAGGACGTTCTTCGCTGCGCCGTAGGTCAATTTGTCCGCTTTGGTCAGCAGAATGTGCATCGGCATGCCGCTGGCCACGGCCCAATCGAGCATTAGCAGGTCGAAGTCGGTCATTGGATGACGGATGTCCATCATCAGAATCAGACCTTTCAAACTCTCGCGACCACCCAGATAAGCTTCCAGGTGACGCTGCCAGTGCAGCTTCAACGGGATAGGTACTTTCGCGTAACCGTACCCCGGCAGGTCGACCAGACGCCGATCATCGTCTAGCTTGAAGAAGTTCAAGAGTTGCGTGCGACCCGGGGTTTTCGAGGTCCGCGCCAGGCTGGCATGCGTCAGGGTGTTCAAAGCGCTGGATTTACCGGCGTTGGAACGCCCGGCGAAGGCCACTTCGAAGCCTTCGTCGTCGGGACATTGATCGACTTTGGCAGCGCTGAGCATGAAGGTGGACTGTTGGCACAGGCCGAGGATGGGGTTCTTGAGTTGCATGGGATTTCCGATGTGGGCGGCGCCGGGAATGGACGCGGCAAGCGGTGTCGTTTCCGTTTCAGTGACGCCAGTATATAATGCCGCAGATTTTGTGTGCGCTTTGTCCCAGCGTAGGATGAAGTTCACGAGAGCGATTGACCTTGATTGCGCATTAGAACGCAGAACGCTCTCAACCCTGAAAAGGTCGTTTTATGACGAAATGGCTGCTAGCTGCCGGTGTCTTGATACCGCTTTACAGCGCTCAGGCTACACAGGATCCGGAAGCTGTGTACAACCGTGTTTGTGGTGCCTGTCATTCCGGCCAACTACCCATGGCGCCCAAAAAGGGCGATCAGGAAGCTTGGACGCCGAGGTTGGCGAAAGGTATGGAGACGCTGGTGCAACACGTGACCCAGGGTTTCAAGGCGATGCCGCCGCGTGGTTTGTGCATGGACTGCAGTGCCGAGGATTACCAAGTCATCATCCAGTGGATGAGCGAGTGATCCCGGTCCATAACTCTTTAACCCTTAGCCGTAGTTGGATTAGCTGATGAACAAATTGATCGTGAGTCTGCTGTTGACCGTGGGCATCTCCGGCATGGCCCATGCTGCAGGTGAGGCAGTACAACCGGGTGATGCAAAAGCCGGTCAGGCCAAAGCCGCCGTATGTGGCGCCTGCCACGGCCCGGATGGCAACAGCATGGCGCCAAACTTTCCAAAACTGGCGGGACAAGGTGAACGCTACCTGACCAAGCAATTGCACGACATCAAGTCGGGCAAGCGCACCGTTCTGGAAATGACCGGCCTGCTGACCAACCTGAGCGATCAGGACCTGGCTGATATCTCCGCCTACTTCGCCAGTCAGAAAGGCAGCGTTGGCGCCGCCGACCCGAAAGTCGTGGCTCGCGGTGAAGCACTGTTCCGTGGTGGCGACCTGGCCAAGGGCCTTCCATCCTGCACCGGTTGCCACTCGCCAAATGGCGCGGGCAATGCCGCCGCCGGTTTCCCGCACCTGGGTGGCCAGCACGCTCAATACGTCGCCAAGCAACTGACCGATTTCCGCAAGGAAGAAGGCGGTCGCAACAACGACGGCGACACCAAAACCATGCAGACCATTGCCAAAAAGCTGAGCGACGAAGACATCGCAGCGGTGTCCAGCTACATTCAAGGCCTGCACTAAGACGGCGAAGCGGGCGCCGCGCGGGATGTACATCTCCTGCAACGTTAACGCTCTATTAATCCGTCGCAGCAAGTATAAAAAGGGTGGCTCAGGCCACCCTTTTTTGTGCCTGCTGCCGTTACACTACAGAACTCAAGCCCGCCATGACCTGTCTGAAAACAGGTCGCGCGAGGCGACCCAAATTGTCCAGGAGTAAAGCATGCGTAATCTGATCATCAGCGCCGCACTCGTCGCTGCCAGCCTGTTCGGCATGACTGCCCAAGCCGCCGAAGCCCCCGCCGCCCCTTATGTCGAACTGAGCAATCCGGTTCCGGTTGCGGTGCCTGGCAAGATCGAAGTGGTGGAGCTGTTCTGGTACGGCTGCCCGCATTGCTACGCGTTCGAGCCAGTGATCAATCCCTGGGTCGAGAAGCTGCCGTCCGACGTGAATTTCGTGCGTATTCCTGCAATGTTCGGCGGCCCGTGGGACGCACACGGCCAGATGTTCCTGACCCTGGAAGCCATGGGCGTCGAGAGCAAGGTTCACGCAGCGGTGTTCAACGCGATTCAGAAAGAACACAAAAAGCTGACCGATAAAAACGAAATGGCCGACTTCCTGGCGACTCAAGGCGTAGACAAGGACAAGTTCCTGGCGACCTTCGATTCCTTCGCCATTAAAGGCCAAATCAACAAAGCCAAAGAACTGGCCAAGAAATATGAAATCTCCGGCGTTCCAACCATGATCGTCAACGGCAAGTATCGCTTTGACGTGGGCTCTGCCGGCGGCGCCGAGCAAGCGCTGCAACTGGCCGACAAGCTGGTTGACCAAGAGCGAGCGACTATCAAGGCTGTTGCCCACTAAGCGCGAGGCCTGCCATGCGCCGCTGGGGTACTGAACGCGTCGTTGGCCTGCATGATCCGCAGGTCAACGAGCATCACCTGGAATCGACGGGCCTGCCCGCAGACAGCCGTCTGCGCTTGCTCAGCTTCAATATCCAGGTGGGTATCAGTACCGAGCGGTATCGGCACTACCTGACCCGGGGCTGGCAACATCTGTTGCCGCACACCGGGCGTGCCGACAATCTGCAAAAAATCGGCAATCTGCTGGGCGACTTCGATCTGGTTGCACTGCAGGAAGCCGATGGCGGCAGCCTGCGATCCGGCTACGTCAATCAAGTGGAACACCTGGCGCAACTCGGCGCCTTCCCCTACTGGTATCAACAACTCAATCGCAACCTTGGTCGTCTCGGCCAGCACAGCAATGGCGTGCTCAGCCGCCTGCGCCCGTGGGCGATTGAAGATCACCCGCTGCCGGGGCCCAAGGGTCGCGGGGCGATCCTGGTGCGCTTCGGCGAAGGTCCGGAATCGCTGGTGGTGGTCATGATGCATCTGGCGCTGGGCGCACGCACCCGCAGCATGCAACTGGCTTACATCCGCGAGTTGATTGGCGGCTATAAACACCAGGTGCTGATGGGTGACATGAACACTCATGCCAGTGATCTGCTGCAAAACTCCCCGTTGCGCGACCTCGGCCTGCTGGCGCCGCAACTGGAAGCGACCTTCCCCAGCTGGCGCCCGCAGCGCTGCCTGGACCACATTCTGCTGAGCCCGACCCTGACGCTGGAAAAGGTCGAAGTGCTGGCTCAACCCATTTCCGATCACCTGCCGGTCGCGGTAGAAATTCGTCTGCCGGGTTCGCTCACGGCCGATGCATTCCCCGCGTTGAGTCCTGCCCCTCGCGGAACCCCTGAATGAGCGACGAAGCACAGCGCTGGAAAGAGAAATACCTCAAAAGCATCGAACAACAGGAAAAACTCGAGCGTCGCTGGGACGCCCGGCTCGACTTGCTGCGTCGGGGGTTGGTGCGCAGTACGCTGGCGGCCGAGGGCACTGACCGCGCTGTTGACCAGTGCATGAAAGAAATGCGCGAGGTCATCCGCACCAATGACATGGATGCGGGCTTGGCGGCGCTGCTTCCGCGACTGGAAAAAGCCGTACTCGACTCCGAACAGCGTCGCGAAACCCGAGTCAATCAGACCAGTGCCGCGCTGACCTCGCTGGTTGCGCAACTGCAAACGTTGCCGTTGCCCCGGGAAGTGAGCCGGCCACTCAAGAACTTTGCCAAAACCCTGGACGGGCGCGTCAGCCAGGCACGCGAGATCCCGTTGCTGCTCAGCGAACTGAGCGGCCTGCAAGGCAAAGCCTTGAATCAGCTGGAGACCCCGACAGAACCCGGTCGTCCGGGTTTGCTGCAACGACTGTTCGGCAGTCGTGAAGCGGATGAAGCCACTCCGGAAGCTGCGGCTCCGCAGGCCCAGGCGTCCGCTCCAGCGCCTGTAGAAGCCATTGCTGCTTTGCCTGCCGAGACGCCGCGAGTCGCCGTCGAATCCGCGCCAGTCGCCGCTGAGCCACCAGTAACCGCGCCTGACACGCCCGTGGCCGCACCCGAGCCGCCGGTGATCGAAACGCCGACAGACGCCCCGCCGCCTGCCGTCGTGACGTTTGTCCCGCCAGTTGTTGAGCCTCAGCCGGCGCCCGAGGTGGAAACACCGGCCCAGCCGCAGGCTCAACAACCGGAACAACCCGCACCCGCCGCGATGACACCGGTTGTCGAGGCTCAACCGCTTGGCAATCCCGACGAACTCACCCCGGTGGTGCCTCTCGACAGCTTGCCCCTGCCCTCGGCCGTGGCCCAGGCGCTGGCCGCCATCGATCCGGAACAACCTGAACACGATATTCTCTACGCCCTTCCGGACTCGCCCGAGCCGTCCTACAGCTCGGTGGCCAAGCACATCGAAGACACGCTACTGGGCCTGCTCGACGACCTGTCGCTCCCCGAACGTCATCGCCCACAAGCCGAAGCGATGCGTGATCGCCTGCAAAACGGCTTGAACTGGTACGAACTACTGCCGATCCTCGACGATCTGGCAACTTTGATGCTGGCGATCAACAACAGCGGACAGCACGAGTTCGAAGTTTATTTGCAGCAACTCAACGAACGCCTCGAGTCGTTCCAGAGCAACTTGCAAGCTGCCAGCGATGGCCATGCCGACAACCAATCTGCGGCAAGGCAAATGGACACGCAGATCCGCGAACAAGTCGACGGCTTGCAGAGCAGCATGCAGGAAGCAGCCGACCTGGACGATCTCAAGCATGTGCTGGAGAACCACCTCGAAGGCCTGTTGGGCACCATGGACCAACACCAGAAGCAGCGCGACGAACGCGAACAGGAAGTGGCCGCCCGCCTGAAAGGCCTGGCCGAACGGGTGGCGCACATGGAGCAGGAAGCTCAGGGTTATCGCGAACATCTCGAAGAGCAGCGCCAGAAAGCCTTGATCGACCCGCTGACCGGGCTGCCGAACCGGGCGGCCTGGAGCGAGCGGCTCGACCACGAAATCCATCAGTGGCAGCAGCACGGCAACACCCTTCTGCTGGCCATGCTCGACCTCGACCATTTCAAACGCATCAACGATAACTATGGTCATCTGGCGGGCGACAAAGTGCTGAAAATCATCGCAACGGTGCTGCGCAAGCGCCTGCGCGGGATAGATTTCATCGCGCGTTTTGGCGGAGAAGAATTTGTCCTGTTAATGCCCGGTACCGTGCCGGCCGTCGGCGCAAAGCTGTTGGAAAGCTTGCGAGCGGCGGTAGAAGCCTGCCCGTTCCATTTCAAAAGCGAGCCGGTGACCATCACCATTTCCATGGGACTGACAGCGTTCAAACCCGGCGAACACAGCGATCTGGTGCTTAAAAGAGCCGATCAGGCGCTGTATCGCGCAAAACATGCCGGGCGTAACCGAGTGGAACTGGGCTGACAGCCAATTGTTCCATTTTGTTTAAAAGCTCGCGCCGACCATTCTCGCGCAAGGCAGTACGTTACACTGTTGCATTACTGTCTTGCGCGTACTGCCTCTACCATGAAATTTCTCACCCTCTTCGTGTCGCTTATCCTGTTGGCCGGCTGTGCCAGCGAACCTCGGTTCGATACCAGCCATCCTTCGGCCAATCACGACAGCCGCGTTCAATTCGTGGTGGTGCATTACACCTCGGCATCGCTGGAACGCTCGTTGCAACTGCTGACCCACGGCGAAGTCAGCAGCCATTACCTGATCGGCGACGACACAAACGCCACTATCTATAAGTTGATGGACGAAAACCAACGGGCATGGCACGCCGGAGAGAGTGAGTGGCAGGGTCGGACCTGGTTGAATTCCAGCTCCATCGGCATTGAAATCGTCAACCCAGGATTCAAGGAACTCCCGACCGGAGGGCGTTACTGGTATCCCTACAGCGAAGCTCAGGTCCAATCCTTGATCGTCTTGCTAAAAGACATCAGCAAACGTCACGCCATCAACCCTCACAGCATTATCGGCCATAGCGACATCGCGCCATTCCGCAAGCTGGACCCGGGGCCGCTTTTCCCCTGGAAGCGCCTCGCCGCCGAAGGCCTTGGTGTTTGGCCAGACGAGCAGGCCGTGGCGCGGCAACAAGTGCAGTTCGACTCGAAACTGCCGAGCGTCAGCTGGTTTCAGGCGCAGTTGGCCCGCCTCGGTTACGCCACGCCGCAAACCGGCGAGCTGGACGTTGCGACGCGTCACGTGATCGGCGCCTTTCAAATGCATTTCCGGCCGTCGCGCTTCGACGGCATGCCGGATGCGCAGACAGCTGCGCTTCTCCAGGTGTTGAATCAGACAAAATAATGACGCCCGCCCGACGGTGCGGGCTTTTTCCCAATCAGCAGCTATAACTCATTGGTAATTCTTCGGATATTCCCATATGCCTGCTGCTCGAGAGACGCTTCGTAGCTGGTTCTATCGCCCATGGTTTTTGGCGATGCTGGCGGCCGCCCTGAGCAGCGTGTTGCTATTGGCGCTCAGCCTGTTCGTGGCCATTCATCAGATTGAGCAAAACGAAAGTCTGGAAATGAACGCGCAAGGCGAACGATTTCTTTCGCGCCTGGAGCAGTTGTTCGGGCAACTGCGCGAAGGCCTTGATGATCTGGAGGCCCAACCGCTGCGAACCTGCGACAAAGACATGATCGCCACTTTGCAGCAGGTCACCTTCAATTACCGCTTCGTTTACGAGGCCGCGTATATGGATGCCTCGAAGATCTGCTCCAACCGACCGAGCCAGGAAGGACTGTCGCTGACACGAGCACCGGACATTCAAGACCCCACTTACAGTTATTGGCTGAACACCACCACCGAACCTGATGAAAACCGCGCCGCGCTCATGCTCGGACGGGGCAACTTCCGAGTCGCGACCTCTCGCGGACATTTGACCGACATGGTCGACCTGTCGCCGGGCAGCAGTCTTTTGGTGATACTCGACAACGGCACCCGCGCGATTCCGGTGCTGGGCTCCCCGCAAGCCTGGCCACCGACCGTGCCTTGGCCACCGAAAAGCAGCGAAGCCTTGCAAGTCACCCCGACTCGCTTGATTTACCTCATGCCGACCAAAAGCCCCGAATACCAATTGGTGCTGATCACCCCGCGCACCGCCGTGAATGTGCCCACCGCCTGGTGGTGGCTGGTGCCGGCCAGCCTGGCATTGGGAATACTGGTGGGCTTCATGGTGTTTCTGCTGGTGCGTCAGCGGCAGTCGCTGGACGCCGAATTGACCGGTGCGATACGACGTGGCGAGTTGCAGGTGTTGTATCAACCGATCTTCGACCTCGACAGCCGCAACTGCGTCGGAGCCGAAGCCTTGCTGCGCTGGCGCCGGCCGGATGGCACCCTGACCAGCCCCGACCTGTTCATTCCGATGGCGGAGAACACCGGGCAGATCCGTCAGATGACCGACTTCGTCCTGCAACGCCTGCTGGAGCAATTGGGGCAGTTGTTGCGGGCCAATCCGCAGCTGTACATCTCGGTCAACCTCGCAGCGTGCGATGTCATGGTGCCGCGAATCGGTCAGGTGATGGCGCGCCTGCTGACCTTGCACCGGGTCGCGGCCAAGCAGATTGCCTTTGAGGTGACCGAGCGGGGATTGATTGACGTGGTGGTGGCCCGGGAAAACCTGCAGGCCTTGCGCGATGTCGGGCATCAGGTGTTGATCGATGACTTTGGCACCGGCTATTGCAGCCTCGCCTATCTGCAAACCCTGCCGGTGGACTGCCTGAAAATCGACAAGGCGTTCATCGATGCGCTGGGGCATGACGCCGCCAGCAGTGGCGTGGCGCCGCATATCATTCACATGGCCCAGTCGCTGCACCTGAAGGTGATTGCCGAAGGCATCGAACATGAAGCCCAAGCCGCATTTTTGAGCAGTGAAGGGGTGAAGTTCGGTCAGGGCTGGTTGTTCGCCCATGCATTGAGCGCCGTACAGTTCATCGAGCTGATTACCCGGGGCCGGCGACTGGCCGGTCGACGCCTGGACGACGAAGCGTAAACGCGCGTTAAACCGCCAACGCCATGTAGAACTGCGTGCCCTGCCCCGGCCGCGAATAAACCCCCATCCGCCCACCGTGCAACTGCACGATTTCCTTGCACAACGCCAGGCCGAGCCCCGCGCCACCCTTCTTGCGCCCGACCTGCACAAAAGGCTCGAAGATTCGCCCCTGCTGGCCGTAGGCGATGCCCTCGCCATTGTCCTCGACGCTGATGATCACCCGCTCCCCATGACGCCGCGCCTGCAAGCGTATCTGGCCGTCAGGGCCGGTATGGCGCAAGGCGTTGTCGATCAGGTTGTCGAGCACACGGTCCAGTTGCGGTTGATCGGCCTGCAACCACGGTAACGGACCTTGCACCTCCACCAGCAGGTTGATGCCCTTCTCTTGCGCTGTATCAGCGAACCGCGACCGGGCCCGCTCGAGCAGCTCCTCGATGGAACACGGCGCCAGCGAGAGTTTCTGCAGACCGTTCTGGTAGCGGGAGAAGTTCAGCAAGTCGTTGATCAGTTGCATCAAACGCTGCATCTCTTCATTGACGGTGTCCAGCAGGTCCGCTTCTCGCGAGTCCTGCGCAAAGTGCGTGCGCTCCCGAAACAGGCCGAATGCCATGTGCATCCCGGTGACCGGCGTTCGCAGCTCATGAGACGCACGCAACACGAACTCGCTGCGCACTCGCTCGAAAGCACGCTGCTCGGTGACGTCATGCAACACCATGACCGCGCCCAGAATCTGGGCCTGGGTATGACTGACCGGCGTCAGGCTGTACGTGAGCAACCGCGACTCGCCATCGACCTCGATACTCAGGTCCTCCGGCGCCCGCTCCAACGTGCCGCCACGCAGCACCAGTTGCAGCTGTTGATCCAGCTCGGGGCGTTCGAGCGCGGCACCCAGCCCCTGACCAAGACGATCGGTGTCCCAACCCAACTGGCGCTGCGCCACCGGGTTGAGGTGTTCCAGATGGCCGTCGCGGTCGATCATCAGCAGCCCGTCATCAATGCTATCGAGCACCGCCTGCAAACGCTGCTGGCCGGCGAGCAATTCGTCGATATTAGTGGCCTGATGCTGACGCAGAGCCTCGGCCATGATCCCGAAACGCTTGGTCAGCAGATTCATTTCCACTGCCGAGGAAATCGGCAGGGTTACCTCGAAATTGCCTTGGCCGATGTTATCGGCGGCCTGCGCCAACGCCTCGATCGGTTCGCCGAAACGACGTGCGATCGCATGAGCGGTGACGAAACCGATGATCAGCACCGCCAGCCCGACCAGACCGAGCAGGCCGGCAATCAGCAGCGCTCGTTCCCGCGCCTGACGTTGCGTTTCATTGATGGTATCCAGCGCTCGCTTTTGCTCGGTAATCAGCCCGTTGCGCAACACGTTGAGTTTTTCGGCGAGGTCTTCGTTGCCACTCAGTACATGGGACGGATCGTGTGCCTGGTCCAGCGCCTGAAGAAACCGCAGGTAATCGTCCTTGGCCTGCCTGAAACCGTGTTGGCCGCCCTCTTGATTCTGCTCATGGGCGATGCCTTCATCCACCAACTGAAGATAATGCAGCCTGGACGTTTCAAACGCCGCGGGATCCGATTTTTCGCCCAGCATGAGGATCAGTTGATCGCCCAGGGTCTGGCGCATCTTCAGACCCAGATCCAGGGTGACGAAGTTGTTGCGAATCAGCGCTTCCTGGGTTCCCGCCATCTGCATCACGCTGACCAGACCGAGCAAAAGCCCCAGCAGCGCCACGGTGATCAAGGCGGAAATACTCAGAAAAAGCCGAGTACGCAACTTCATCGCCAGTTTCATCGCGCAGGGCTCACAAGTTGTACTGCTTGCGTTTGCGGTAGAGCGTCGAAGCGTCGATGCCGAGCGTCTTGGCGGCCTGATCCAGGGTGTCGGCGGTGGCGAGGACCGCGCCGATGTGGGCCTTCTCCAGTTCATCCAGGCTCAGCGCAGCGCCGATGCGTGGCGCATTGTTGACCGGGGTTTCGGCCATGCCCAAGTGGCTGATTTCAACCCGCTCCTGTGGACAAATAATGCTCGCCCGCTCGACCACGTTGCGCAGCTCGCGGATGTTCCCGGGCCAGCGATAGCTGAGCAGCGCTTCACGGGCTTCTTCACTGAAAACCCGCGCGGGACGTGCGTATTCCTTGACGAACCGGGCCAGAAAACGCTCAGCCAGGTTCAGAATATCTTCCCGCCGTTCGCGCAGCGGCGGCAGGTGCAGGGTGATGACGTTCAGGCGATAGAGCAAATCTTCACGGAAACGGCCGTCGCGGACCATGTCTTCAAGATTGAGGTTGGTGGCCGCGAGGATGCGCACATCGGCGCGGCGGGTGACCGGATCGCCGACGCGTTCATATTCCTTGTCCTGGATGAAGCGCAGCAATTTTGGCTGCAATGTCAGGGGAAAATCGCCGATCTCGTCGAGAAACAGCGTTCCGCCGTCAGCCTGGTTCACTCGTCCGAGCGTGCTTTCACTGGCGCCGGTGAACGCGCCACGGCTGTGACCGAACAACTCGCTTTCCATCAGTTCGGCGGTCAGCGATGGGCAGTTGATGGTGACGCAGGATTTTTTCGCACGCTTGCTCCAGCCGTGAATGGCCTGGGACAGTTCACCCTTACCGGTACCGGACTCGCCGAGGATCAGGATGTTGGCATCCGTGCTGGCCACCTGGCGGGCGGTTTCAAGCACCACTTTCATCGCCGGGCTGTGGGAATCCAGACCGTCCTTGGGTTTGCGCACTTCACCTTCCAGCGCCTCCAGACGGGCCGACAGTTGCCGCACTTCCAGTTGCTTGGCGGTGGCAAGGCGCAATTGATCGGGGCTGCACGGCTTGACCAGATAATCAGCGGCGCCGGCCTGAATGGCATCCACCGCGGTGTCCACAGCCGAATGTGCGGTGACAATCACCACGCGCATCCACGGCGCCTGAATGCGCATCTGCGCCAACACGTCGAGGCCATTGTCCTCGCCGAGGCGCAAATCGAGGAAGCACAGGTCGAACACCTGGCGTTGCAGCAGCGCATCGGCCTGCGCCGCGCTGGTGGCAGTGGCGACGCTGTAGCCTTCATCTTCGAGGCAGTATCGGAACGTTCGCAGGATGGCGGATTCGTCGTCCACCAGCAGAATGCGGCCTTGATGCTCAGTGGCTGATTCCATTTTCCTACGCTCCTTAAAGAATGATCTTGGTTTAGTCCCGGAATAATCGGGCAAGTTGCATGGTTGATTCTGGTCGATTCCGGCTACAGCAGGGTAGCTCGCCCCTCACCCTACGGTTAATCACCTGATTTTGTTGTTTTTTTATCAGATAGCCGGTTTTCAGTTGATTCCCCATCTTTCCTTGTGACATCCGCGCCCTCCCCGCAATTCAAAAAAAATGAAAGTTCCTACAAATCCATCGTGCATTACGCACGACTGTGGAAGAGCCATCGTGCAGGATGCGTCCGGCATGATTTTCATGAAAATCATAACTAGCTGATTTTATTGATATTTATCGTCGTTAAAAGCTGGCATGCAGGCTGCAACAACCTGATTAACCAGGGCATTCAGAAACGAGGCCCATAACAAGATCACTACAGAGTGGGAGGAGCTTCAGGATGAATCGCCAACGTGCCGCCCAATTGCGTATCTCGCCACTGCATATCCAGCAAGGCCTGTTTGCTGTTCTGGCGCTTTTGATCACCTTGATCGGCGGCCAGCAGTTTCAGCGTTGGGAGCAGAGCCAGCAGCAAGAAGCGCCACGCGTGTCGATTCAGCATCCGACTCAAACCCACTTCAGTGCCGTCAGCAGCAGCTTCGCTGACAGCGCCCCGACGCGAATGATGGATGTCGACCAGGCTCAGCCTGCGGACGAGCTGACACGTCAGGAGCGTTGGGTGTTCTAGACACACGAACTTGGCGCGCTCGCGGCGCCGGGAAACGCACCACAAGTAGCCTCTCTAAATAGAAGCGTAAGGAGAATCACCATGTTGAGCTGGGCAATCACATTCTTGATCATTGCCATCATCGCTGCAGTACTGGGCTTCGGTGGTATCGCGGGCACCGCCACGGGTATCGCCAAGATTCTCTTTGTCGTGTTCCTGGTGATGTTCATTGCTTCGTTCTTCTTTGGCCGTCGCGGTCGAGGTTGAAGATGAGCGTTTCACCCAAAACGTTGGCAGCCGCCCTGCTCCCGGGCGGCAGTGCCATCGCGATGGCGGCCAGGCACGGCGAAGAAAACAACTGAAGAAAGATCCGGGCTGGTACCGAATTTGTCACACGAAAGAAGCAACATTGCTTCTCTCCAATGCGCTACCTGAGGAAGGTAGACGCATGACCAAGGGGTCGGGACGTTCTGCCTGTTTCAGGGGCGGAGTGACCTACGGGTACAGGGAGTACCTGCGAAAGGGCCGGGTCAGGAAAAAGCTGCGACGCAAGTTCGTCGTCCCTCCGTGGCTCGACGGGCTTGCGAAGAGCTTGCGCGCAACGCTTTGAAATAGAGCGATCCATCCGGTTTCGCTGTTCCAACCTCTCATTCGCACGACTATTCACCGGAAAATACTTTTCCCGGTGTTTCTTTCGTGACCGTACATCGAGAAAAAACCGCCTTATTTTGCAGCGATTTCTCACCTCTGATTGTCGGATTTTTCTGAAATCCCCCTCCCGCACCACTGATCAAAAAACACCCAGCCTGCCCGGAGATGGCCGGTTCACGGCACATATGCCTGCCGAAATGTCATATTCGAACCGTTTGCGACGTCGCTTTCAGTGAAAAAACCTCATGCCGATTCGGCATAGGGTAGGCGTTTACGGCATTAGACGTCGCATCCTTGCATCGGAATAGTTGCGCCTTTTTTCGCCTGCCAGAGAGCCATAAATACTCGCTCCGGGGCACCTTATACGGGGGCAGATGCACAAGACTTTTTCGCCAAAAGCGTTCCAGTTCCCGCATCTGCCTGAGTCAAACGCAAGTAAGGGTAAAGATATGAAGAAGGCAAAGCTTAGCCTCGCCTGGCAGATCCTAATCGGTCTGGTATTGGGGATTGCAATCGGTGCGCTGCTCAACCATTTCAGTGCCGAAAAGGCTTGGTGGATCAGCAACGTTCTGCAACCAGCAGGCGATATCTTTATCCGTCTGATCAAGATGATCGTGATCCCGATCGTGATCTCGTCGTTGATCGTCGGTATTGCGGGCGTCGGTGACGCGAAGAAACTCGGCAGCATCGGCCTCAAGACGATCATCTACTTCGAAGTCGTCACCACCATCGCCATCGTCGTTGGCCTGCTGCTCGCCAACCTGTTCCACCCGGGTGCCGGCATCGACATGAGCACCCTGGGTACCGTGGATATTTCCAAGTACCAGGCGACCGCCGCCGAGGTACAGCATGAACACGCGTTCATCGAAACCATCCTCAACCTGATCCCATCCAACATCTTCGCGGCCATGGCCCGCGGCGAAATGCTGCCGATCATCTTCTTCTCGGTGCTGTTCGGTCTCGGTTTGTCGAGCCTGAAGCCCGAGTTGCGCGACCCGCTGGTAACGATGTTCCAGGGCGTGTCGGAAAGCATGTTCAAGGTCACCCACATGATCATGAACTACGCCCCGATCGGCGTATTCGCACTGATCGCGGTGACCGTAGCCAACTTCGGCTTCGCGTCCCTGCTGCCGCTGGCCAAACTGGTGATCCTGGTTTACGTCGCCATCGCCTTCTTTGCCTTCGTGGTGCTGGGCCTGATCGCTCGCCTGTTCGGTTTCTCGGTGATCAAGCTGATGCGCATCTTCAAGGATGAGCTGGTGCTGGCCTACTCCACCGCCTCCTCCGAAACCGTGCTGCCACGCGTGATCGAGAAGATGGAAGCCTACGGCGCACCGAAAGCCATTTGCAGTTTCGTGGTACCGACTGGTTACTCGTTCAACCTTGACGGTTCGACCTTGTATCAGAGCATCGCGGCAATCTTCATTGCCCAGCTCTATGGCATCGACCTGTCGATCAGCCAGCAATTGCTGCTGGTACTGACCCTGATGGTCACCTCCAAAGGCATCGCCGGCGTTCCGGGCGTGTCCTTCGTGGTGCTGCTGGCAACCTTGGGCAGCGTGGGCATCCCGCTGGAAGGCCTGGCGTTCATCGCCGGTGTCGACCGCATCATGGACATGGCGCGTACGGCTCTGAACGTGATCGGCAATGCCCTGGCCGTGTTGGTCATCGCCCGTTGGGAAGGCATGTACGACGACGCCAAGGGCCAGCGCTACTGGAACTCCCTGCCGCACTGGCGCAGCAAGGAAAAGCTGCCGGTCGGCGAAGTGTCCAACAACTGACGCAGATCCCTGTAGGAGCGAGGCTTGCCCGCGAATGGGACGCCGCGGTATTTCAGTTAAACCGCGTTATCGTTCTTCGCTGGCAAGCCATGCTCCTACAGGACGCGGTTGCACGTACATTATGTGTACGACGCAATTGCACAAACGAACCCCGGAGAAATCCGGGGTTTGTCGTTTCTGGCTACCCCGCTATCATTCGCCGCATTCTTCGGGGGATTTACTGATGCTCAATGGCCTTTGGCTTGGCTTCTTCATTGTGGCGGCCGTGTCGGCGCTGGCGCAGTGGCTGATCGGCGGGAATGCCGGGATCTTCGCGGCGATGGTGGAAAGCATTTTCGCCATGGCCAAGTTGTCGGTCGAGGTCATGGTCCTGCTGTTCGGCACCCTCACCCTCTGGCTCGGTTTTCTGCGGATCGCCGAAAAGGCCGGGATCGTCGAGTGGCTGGCCAGAGCGCTGGGCCCGTTGTTCCTGCGTCTGATGCCAGAAGTGCCGGCCGGTCACCCCGCCATCGGCCTGATCACCCTGAACTTCGCCGCCAACGGCCTGGGCCTGGACAACGCCGCTACGCCGATCGGCCTTAAAGCCATGAAGGCGCTGCAAGAGCTCAACCCCAGCAACACCATTGCCAGCAACGCGCAAATCCTGTTCCTGGTGCTCAACGCCTCCTCCCTGACCCTGTTGCCGGTGACGATCTTCATGTACCGCGCGCAGCAAGGCGCGCCGGATCCGACGCTGGTGTTCCTGCCGATCCTGCTGGCCACCAGTTGCTCGACCATCGTCGGTTTCCTGGCTGTCGCCTTCATGCAACGCCTGCGCGTCTGGGACCCGGTGGTGCTGGCCTATATGATTCCCGGTGCCCTGATCCTTGGTAGTTTCATGGCGTTGCTGGCAACGCTCTCGGCCACCGCACTAGCCAGTTTGTCGTCGATCCTCGGCAATCTGACGCTCTTCGGGATAATCATGCTGTTCCTGGTGATCGGCGCGCTGCGCAAAGTGAAGGTCTACGAGGCCTTCGTCGAAGGCGCGAAAGAAGGCTTCGATGTGGCGAAGAATCTGCTGCCGTATCTGGTGGCGATGCTCTGTGCCGTCGGTGTACTACGGGCGTCCGGTGCGCTGGATTTCGGCCTCGACGGTATTCGGCACCTGGTGGAATGGGCCGGTTGGGATACGCGTTTCGTCGACGCGCTGCCGACGGCGATGGTCAAGCCGTTCTCCGGTAGCGCCGCACGGGCGATGCTGATCGAAACCATGAAGACGTCCGGGGTAGACAGCTTCCCTGCGTTGGTAGCGGCGACGATTCAGGGCAGTACCGAGACGACGTTCTATGTGCTGGCCGTGTACTTCGGCGCGGTGGGGATTCAGCGGGCACGGCATGCGGTGGGGTGTGCGTTGCTGGCGGAGCTGGCCGGGGTGCTAGGCGCCATTGGCGTCTGCTACTGGTTCTTCGGCTAACCACCCCCCTGTGGGAGTGAGACCGGCTTGCCGGCGATGGCGGTGTACCAGTCGAAATGAATGTGACTGACGCTCCGCTATCGCGAGCAGGCTCGCTCCTACAGGGGATTGCGTCGGCTTACGGTCGCGGTGGCGGCGCGACTTTCTGTCCTTGTTCAACCGCCCAATCCACCACCTGCGCCGTCAGCTGATCGCTCGCCAGGCCAAACCCGGCCACCACCGCTGGCACCTTCACATCGCTCAGCGGCTGACGCACTTCGAAGCGGCGGCTGGCGAGAATGCGCTGGTCGTAACCACGCACCAGCAACGCATCCAGACGCACAACGACACTCGCCGAGGTGCCTTGGTATTCAGTCTGGAACGCTTGCAAACTCCCGCCCAACTCCAGATCCGCCTGGAAATTGCTGTCATCGGTGCTCAACAACGGCACCCGGCCATCGCGCTGGAAACCATCGAGCAGACGATTGCGCAGCAGCACCGGCGCCGGATCGCTCCAGCGTGAAGCCTTGTAGCTGCTGATCAGGTCGCCTTGCGGTATCACGGCGATTTGCGGACTGTTCAACGCCTCGCTGGCCTGCGGTTTGGTGAGGCGCAGTGACCAGCGTTGCGCCGTGCCATAACTGCCCGAAACGCTGCCCTGGACCGAGGGCAGCCGATAGACGTCGGACGGTTCGGACTTGGGCAGGATCGAGCAGGCGCCGGTCAGCGTAAAAACGCCGAGGAGGGCGATGTGAGTCAGCTTCATGGCGTGAACTCCTTGTTCTTGTCATTGCCCAGCAAGTAACCGCTCGGGTTGGCTTCCAGGCGCTGGGAGATGGCGCGCAACGAGGTCAGGGTGTCGCGCAACTCACGTACAGCCGGGGCCAGGCCATTGAGGCCTTGCATGCCGCTGTTGAGCGAATCCTGGTTGTTGGTGAGCAATTTGTTGATGGTTGCGCTGCTTTGTTCCAGCGACTTCATGGCTTGCTCGGCGCTGCCGAACATCTGCGTGCCCTGATCGGTGAGCAGGCCGTTGGCGTTGCGCATCAGGGCGGCGGTCTGTTCCAGCGTCGCCGTCGCTTGTTTACCGATGGCAGAGAGTTGCTGCATCGCCTGACGGATGTCACCGCGCTGATCGGCGATGGTGCCGGTGGTTTGTTCCAGGTGTTCGAGGGTCTTGCTGATGCGCTCGACGTTCTCCGACGAAAACATCTGATTGGCGTTGTGCATCAACACGTTCACGCCGGCCATCAAGTCGTTGCTGTCGTTGAGCAAACGGGCGATGGGCGAGGGCGAGGCCACAATCGTCGGCAAGTTGCCGTCGTGGCCCTTGAGCGTCGGGCTCTGTGGTGTACCGCCACTGAGCTGGATGATCGAGGTGCCGGTGATCCCGGTCAGCGCCAGTTTGGCCTGGGTGTCTTCCTTGATCGGCGTATCGCCGCCGAGGCGAATCCGCGCCAGCACGCGACGCGGGTCTTTCGGGTCCAGGCGCAAACTCACCACATCGCCGACCTTGATCCCGCTGTACTGCACGGCGCTGCCCTTGGACAGGCCGCTGACCGCCTCGTTGAAGACGATCTCGTAATCCTTGAACTCGGTGTCGACACTGGACTTGGCCAGCCACAGGCCGAAGAGCAGGGCGCTTGCCACCACAATCACAGTGAACAGGCCGATCAATATGTGATGGGCTCGGGTTTCCATGTCAGACCTCGTTAAGCTGTTGAGCGGCTGACAGCGCCGCGCGGCCGCGAGGGCCATGGAAGTATTCGTGAATCCACGCGTCGTCGGTTTCCGACACCTTGTCGATGGCGTCCGCCACCAGCACTTTCTTCTGCGCCAGCACCGCCACGCGGTCGGTGATGGTGTAGAGCGTGTCGAGGTCGTGGGTCACCAGAAACACACTCAGCCCTAACGCGTCGCGCAGGGTCAGGATCAATTGATCGAAGGCTGCCGCGCCAATCGGATCGAGGCCGGCGGTGGGCTCGTCGAGGAACAGGATGTCCGGGTCCAGCGCCAGCGCCCGGGCCAGTGCCGCGCGCTTGATCATGCCGCCGGACAGCGAAGCGGGGTACTTGTCCGCCGCCGACAGCGGCAACCCGGCCAACGCCAGTTTCACCGCCGCCAGGTGTTCGGCATCGTTGCGGCTCAGCCCGGCGTGTTCGATCAGGGGCAGGGCGACGTTCTCGGTCACGGTCAGCGAAGAGAACAGCGCGCCTTTCTGAAACAGCACACCGAAGCGCCGTTCGACCATCGAGCGCTCGTGTTCGGACAGGGTCGGCAGGTTTTTACCAAAGACTTTCACCACGCCTTCGCTGGGCTGGCGCAGGCCGACAATGCTGCGCAACAGCACCGACTTGCCACTGCCGGAACCGCCGACCACCGCGAGGATTTCGCCCTTGTACAAATCCAGGTCGAGGTTCTCGTGCACGCTCTGGCGACCGAAGCGATTGCACAGCCCACGGACCTCTATCACCGCCTCGGAGGGCGCTCGGGGTAGACGACTCACCAGCCCATCTCCATGAAAAACAGTGCGGCCACGGCGTCGAGCACGATCACCACGAAAATCGACTGCACCACGCTCGACGTGGTGTGCGCCCCGACGGACTCGGCGCTGCCGCTGACCTTGAAGCCTTCAAGGCAACCGATGGCGGCGATCAGGAAGGCGAAGATCGGCGCTTTGACGATGCCGACCAGAAAGTGCTGCACACCAATGTCGGTTTGCAGCAGCGACAAGAACATCGCCGGCGAGATATCCAGCGCCACGGCGCAGACCACGCCACCGCCGACAATCCCAGAGAGCATCGCCACAAAGGTCAGCATCGGCAGCGCCACCAGCAGCGCCAGCACGCGTGGCACCACCAGCAACTCCATCGGGTCGAGACCCAAGGTGCGGATGGCGTCGATTTCTTCGTTGGCTTTCATCGAGCCGATCTGCGCGGTAAACGCACTGGCGGTGCGCCCGGCCATCAGGATTGCGGTCAGCAACACGCCGAACTCACGCAGGAAGGAGAACGCCACCAGGTCCACGGTGAAGATGCTCGCACCGAAACTCGCCAGCACCGTTGCGCCGAGAAACGCCACCACCGCACCCACAAGAAAGGTCAGCAGGGCAACAATGGGCGCGGCGTCGAGGCCGGTCTGTTCGATGTGCGCGACCATAGGCGTGATGCGCCAGCGCTTCGGGCGGAACAGCCCACGGGCGATGGTTTCCAGTATCAGACCGACGAAGCCCAGCAGTTGCAGGGTGTCTTGCCAGACGGCATCCACTGCGCGGCCGATACGGGTCAGCAACTGAATGCCGACGCTGATTTCCGCTTCCTTGATCGGTACGCAGAAGTCGGTCATCGAGCAATAAACGGTCTGCAACAACGCACGATCGGCGACAGACAAGGTGCAGTCCGGATGTTCAGCGGATTTTCCGAGACGGTCCGAACCGAGCAATTCCACCAGCAGCGATGCGCCGGCGGTGTCGAGCGCGCCGAGGCCATTGAGGTCGATGTGGGTTTTGTCGTCGTATTGGCCGCGAAGCTTTTCGCTCAGGTCCTTGAGTTCGGCGTAATGGGCAAGCGTCCAGTCACCCGTCACCCGCAACTGAGCGGGGGAGTGAGCGGCGTCCAGTTGGGCATTGCCGGCCATTGTGCTGCTGGTCATAAGCTCCGTGCTTGTTCGGCTGTTACGCAGAGCTACGTAATAGCACGAACCGCATTACTTTTCTTTGGTCGGTGTGCTGTCCGTGATCTTGAAGCGCAACACCCCGATCAATTGGCCGTCTTCGGTCAGCACCCGAACCTGCCACTTGCCCGCCGGGTTACCGGGGAAGTTCTGCTTGTGGGTCCAGGCGCGATAGCCTTCCTTGCGCCCGCCGTGGATGTCCAGGGCGATGCGGTCGACCTCTTTGCCGTTGAACTGCCACACATGGTAAATGCGCTCGTCGAGACCGCGCGGGGCGTTGATCGCGGTGTAGGCGTACAGACCATCGCCACGGATCTGCTCGGCGCTGACTTCTTCCAGACTCTTGCCCGGCGTGCGGTCCTGCATTTGCGTACTGATCGCCACATCGGTCATCCACAACGTGGCCGGCGGCACCCACGAGCGCAGCACCCAACCCACGCCGCCGATGCCGACGGTGATGCTCAGGATTGCCAGTGCGTTGCGCACGGTGCGAATGGGGAAGATCGACGCCAGGCTCGGGAACGACAGCACGACGGCGGTGCCCAGCGCCAGTTTGAAACTCTGGGAGGTGGTCAGGTGCAGGATGACGGGCAGGGCGGTCAGCAGCGCGGCAAACAGCGTCAGCGTATGCAATGCCAGGAACGCCCAGCGCCGGGGCGCCAGCCACTTGTAGTAAAGCGGATCAGTGATGGAAATCAGCGCGGCGATGCCCAGCAGCCCGGTGAAGAACAACTGGCCGCTGTTCCAGGTGGTGGTGATGAAAAAGAACGGCAGGACAAAAAACAGGCTTTCCTGGTGGATCATCTGCGTCGCATAACGCAGCAACGGCTGGGGAATTTCCCGTTTGAAGATTCGGGTGAAGAGCTTGGTGAGGCTGTTTTCCAGCATCAGCCAGATCCAGCTCAACACCATGATGATGGTGATCCACGTCGCCAGGCCTTGCTGACGATCCACCAGCATGAAGCTGCCGACCCCGGAAATGAAACCGCCGAGCGCAATGACCCCGGGATAGCGCTTCATCAGTTCGAGGATGCGCTGTACGAACAAGGTCAGGGTGGGCATTCGGCGGTTCACAATAGTCGTAGGAAAAAACCCCGACAGGTTACCGCCCGGGGGGCGGTGTGGCGAGGGTGAAGTAGCGTTCGCTGGCCTACGCAAAACTGTAGGAGCCGGCTTGCTGGCGATGGACTCAAAGGCACCGCGTTTATTCAGAAAATACGCGTTATCGTTGACGACCATCGCCAGCAAGCCGGCTCCTACAGGGGTTGGCTATTGCTTACGATGGATGCGCCACGCCACTAGTCCGAGCACCATCAAAGCGAACGCCCCGGCAATTGCCCACAGCACCTGGTCATAACTCATCAACGGCTTCTCGATCCGCAGATAACCCGGCTGCAGGAGCAATTCACGCATGGCCTTGTTGGCTTTTTCCAGCGTAACCCCCTGGAGCTCCTTGGCCGGGTCGGCGAAGCGGCCGTCTTCGTAGTCGCTCAACGCGCTCCAGTAGTAATCGGCCAACGCGCTGTTGCCTTGCACGGCCCAGGCCTGGCGCGCGATGGCGGCCTGCTTGAGACGGTTGAAGGTGCCGGCGTCCAGACCGTCCTTGAGCAACCCGGCCTTCAACTCATCCAGCACCTGTTCCGCCGCCGTCACATCGTCGCGCTCAAGGTCGGCGTTGAGGCTCATGAAACCCACGCCGCCAAACACTTCGCGCTCGGCGGAGGGGCCATAGGACAGACCATGGGCAAGGCGCATCTGACGATAGAGCGCCCAGTCCAGATAATCCTTGAGCAGGTCGAAGGTTTCGTCGTGCTGATCCGCCAGCACGGGCTCCGGCACCAACCAGTGCAACTTGGCACCCGCGCCGACAATACCGTGACTCAACGTGCGTTCATGGGCCGCGCTGGCGTTGATTTCCGGCAGCGGCGGGTGATCGGTAGGGTCAACCGCATCAAGCTCGCCCCAGGCCCGTTCCAGATAACCCGGCAGCAAGCGGTCGAGGTCGCCGACCACGATCAGGGTCATGTTGTTGGGCGCGTACCAGGCCTTGCGTACCTTCTCCAGTTGTTCGCGGGTCAGGTAATCGACCTCAGCCCGCTCCGGGCACTTAAGGCCCAGCTCCACGGCTAGTTGATTGCTCGCGGTGTGGCCCAGGTCCTGACGATCCAGCCACCGTTGCAGGTGCGAGTAATGGCCGCCGTCTTCGCGCTCGACCACTTTCTTGGCAGCGTTGATCGCGTTGTCGTCGATTCGGGTCTGGGTCAACAGCGCCAACAGCAGGTCGAGGACCTTGCGCTGGTTTTTCGCCGGGGCTTCGATGACGAACGTGGTGTCGGCGTTGCTGGTGTAGGCGTTCCACTCGCCGCCCAGCGCCTGCATGCGCTCTTCCAGACCACCTTCGCCGGTGGCGTCGATGCCACTGAACAGCAAGTGTTCGAGCAGGTGCGGAAGCTCCTTGTCGGCGCAGTTGAAATCATCGATGCCGACGCCGACCACCAGGCGAATCGCCACATGCCCGCGCTCGGTGCCGGGCTTGAGCAGCAATTGCAGGCCGTTGGGCAGCGTATAGCCCTCGACCTGGAAGCGGTCCAGGGCAAAGGAGGGGAATGATCCGAGCAACAGGCAGGCGAACAACAAACAACGCATAGCGAGTTTCCATACGGCTGATTTGGAGATCCGTGTCGTCAGTCAGGGCCTCTTCGCGAGCAAGTCGAACCGTCGCACCGCCGCTCCCACAGAGGAATGCATTTCAAATGTGGGAGCGGGCTTGCTCGCGAATGGCCATCAAGCTGAATACATATAACTGACTGACCACACTGCCAGACGTTCAAGGCGAATGTGTGATGTCAGCCAAATCATCTACAGCGAGCGCACCGGTGTCAGACGTTTCCAGCACCACGTAAGCACTGCTGCAAAACAGAGAATTCAGACGCTTCATGTCGGCGATCAGCTCCAGGTGCAGCGAGCTGGTCTCGATACTCTGCACAATCTTACGTTGCAACCGGCTGACGTGAGCATGGGCCAGGCGGCGTTCCTGTGCACGAAAGCGACGCTTCTCCCGCAGCAACTGGCGGGCACTTTCCTTGTCGGCGCTGAGGAACACCGACAACCCCAGGCGCAAATTGGAAATCAACTGGCTGTGCAGCCCCGCCAATTCGTCCAGGCCGACCTCGGAAAAAGACCGGCGCTGCGAGGTTTTCTGTTGCTGCACCTTGCGCAACATGCGCTCGATCAGGTCGCTGGCGAGTTTGAGGTTGATCGCCAGCTCGATGATTTCTGCCCAACGCCGACTGTCTTGCTCACTGAGGTCTTCACGGGGCATTTGCGCCAGATAGAGCTTGATCGAGTTGTAGAGCGCATCCACATCATCGGTCAGGCGACGCATTTCCTGGGTGACGGCAGTTTGCTTGCCGCGCAGCACGTCGAGCATGGCTTCCAGCATGCTGTCGATCAGATCGCCTATGCGCAGGGTTTCCCGGACGGCGTTGGCCAGCGCCAGGCTGGGGGTCACCAGCGCCGTCGGATCAAGGTGCCGTGGTTTGGCCGTGCCGTTGATTTCCGGGCGCTCCGGCAAGAGCCATGCGCACAGCCTGGCCATTATCCCGACCGTCGGCAGCAAGATCAGGCAGCGAGCCGTGTTGTAGAGCAGGTGGAAGCCGATGACCATTTCCTGGGGGCTGAAGTCGAGGCTGTCGATCCAGTGCACCAACGGGTCGAGCACCGGAATGATCAGCAACAGGCCAATTAGCTTGTACAGCAGGCTCCCGAGCGCCACCTGACGGCCCGCGGCGTTCTGCATGCTGGTGCTCATGAACGCCAGAATGCCGCTGCCGATGTTGGCGCCGATCACCAGGCCGATGGCCACCGGCAAGCTGATCACGCTGGCGCCGGCCAGGGTCGCGGTCAGCAGGACGGCGGCCAGGCTGGAGTAGGAAACCATCGCGAACAGGGCGCCGACCAAGGCGTCGAGCAGGATGTCGCCGGTCAGCGAGGCGAAGATGACCTTGACCCCTTGCGCCTGGGTGATCGGCGCCGCCGCTTCGACGATCAGTTGCAGGGCCAGAATGATCAGGCCCAGACCGATGGCCACCCGGCCCATCTGGCCGAGCCGCGTCTGTTTGCGCGACAGGAAGAAAATCACCCCGAGAAAAATCAGCAGCGGCGACAGCCATGACAAATCGAACGTCAGCACCCGTGCCATCAACGCCGTACCGACATCGGCGCCGAGCATGGTCGCCAGCGCAGGCATCAGCGCCATCAGGCCCTGGCCGACAAAGGAGGTGACGAGCATGGCGGTGGCGTTGCTGCTCTGGACCATGGCGGTCACGACTATGCCGGCGATGAACGCCAGCCAGCGCTTGGACATGTTCTGGCCGATCACATGGCGCAGGTTGGAACCGTAGACCCGCAGGATGCCGGTTCGGACGATGTGCGTGCCCCAGATCAGCAAGGCCACGGCAGATAACAAATTGAGCAGGGTGAGCATAAGGGCCCCCTGTGGTGGTAGCGCCCCAAAGGAGCAAGTTGACGGTGCCGCGCGACTTTCTACGTTGTGTACTTAAGCTGTAGTTGGCTAACGGTCTGCGCGCCAGCATCGCATAGCTAAAGAGGTGATTGAAACAAAACTGTCATGAAATCAGGGCCTGGCGGCCGCACAAAAAAAATGTGGGAGCGAGCCTGCTCGCGATGAGGCCGTCACATTCAACATTGATGTTGACTGACTGGCCGCTATCGCGAGCAGGCTCGCTCCCACAGGTTTTACATTCGGCTTACTGCCCAGGAATATCCTTGCGCAGTTTCACCGGGTCCTGCTGTTTCTTCTTCTTCGCAATCGCGGTGCGCATCTTGATGTTGATCGCTTCCACCGCCAGCGAGAACGCCATGGCGAAGTAGACGTAGCCTTTTGGCACGTGCACATCGAAGGATTCGGCAATCAGCACGGTACCGACAATCAGCAGGAACGCCAGCGCCAGCATCTTCAGCGACGGGTGCTTGTCGATGAACGAGCTGATGGTGCCGGAAGCCAGCATCATCACCAGCACAGCCACAACAATCGCCGCGACCATGACCGGTACGTGGGAGACCATGCCGACGGCGGTGATCACCGAGTCCAGCGAGAACACGATGTCGATGATCGCGATCTGGATGATGGTGTAGAGGAAGTTACCGCCCTTGCCACCCGGCTCCTCGTTGGTTTCGTCTTCACCTTCCAGCGCGTGGTACATCTCCTGCGAGCTCTTCCACAGCAGGAACAGACCACCGAAGAACAGGATCAGGTCTCGCCCGGAAATGCCCTGGCCGAACACTTCGAACAAGTCTGCGGTGAGGCGCATGACCCAGGTAATCGACAGCAGCAATAGAATCCGCGTGACCATGGCCAGCGCCAGGCCGAAGATTCGGGTGCGCGCCTGCATGTGCTTGGGCATGCGGCTGACCAGGATCGAAATCATGATGATGTTATCGATACCCAGGACGATTTCCAGGGCGGTCAGGGTAAAGAAGGCAACCCAGATTTCAGGGTTGGTCAGCCATTCCATGTGTATTCCTTTGAGCGAGTGTTAAACCACAAAGGGCCCAGGCTTCAAAAAACGAAGCCTGGACCCCCAGTGGTGAGTCTTGGGCTTATAGAGTGCTGAACAGCGGAAAAATCCCCATCAGCAATGCTGCAACCAGTATGCACATGCACACCAGCACTGCCCATTTCAGGGTAAAGCGCTGATGGTCACCGAAGTCGATACCGGCCAGGGCCACCAACAAATAGGTCGATGGTACCAGCGGGCTCAGCAAGTGGACGGGCTGACCGACGATCGAGGCACGTGCCATTTCAACTGCGGTTATACCGTAATGACTGGCCGCTTCGGCAAGTACTGGTAACACGCCGTAATAAAATGCGTCGTTCGACATGAAGAACGTGAACGGCATGCTCACCAGCGCGGTGATCACGGCCAGGTACGGGCCGAGGAAATCCGGGATGACCGCCAACAGGCTCTTCGACATCGCATCGACCATGCCGGTGCCCGACAGGATACCGGTGAAGATGCCTGCCGCGAAGATCAAACCGACCACCGCCAGCACGCTGCCGGCGTGGGCCGCAACGCGATCCTTCTGCTGTTGCAGGCAAGGATAGTTGACGATCATGGCAATACTGAACGCCACCATGAACAGCACCGGCAACGGCAGCAGGCCTGCGATCAGGGTGCACATCAGTGCGAATGTCAGGGCACCGTTGAACCAGATCAGCTTTGGACGACGGGCGTCCGGGAACTGCGAAACGCTGATTTCGCTGTGGTCGATTTCGTCGCCCACCAGGTGCAGCTCACCCAGACGCGCACGTTCACGTTTGCCGTAGAAGTAAGCGATGGCCAGGATGGCCAGGACACCGGCACCCATCGCCGGAATCATCGGTACGAAGATCGCCGACGGGTCCACATGCAACGCACTGGCCGCACGGGCAGTCGGACCGCCCCAGGGCGTCATGTTCATCACGCCACCGGCGAGGATGATCAGGCCAGCCATAATCCGCGGGCTCATGCCGATGCGGCTGTAGAGCGGCAGCATGGCGGCCACGCAGATCATGTAAGTGGTCGCGCCGTCACCATCGAGGGAGACGACGAGCGCCAGTACGGCGGTGCCGACCGAAACTTTCAACGGGTCGCCCTTGACCAGTTTGAGGATCTTGCGCACGGCCGGGTCGAACAGGCCGGAGTCGATCATCAGGGCGAAGTAGAGGATGGCGAACATCAGCATCACGCCGGTCGGCGCAAGCTTGGTGATGCCTTCGAGCATCATCGGGCCGATCTTCGGCGCAAAACCGCCGAACAGAGCGAAGACGATTGGAATGATGATCAGGGCGATCAGCGCAGACAGGCGCTTGGTCATGATCAGGAACATGAACGTGATGACCATGGCGAAGCCAAGGAAAGTCAGCATGGGAATACTCCAGGCGTAGCGCGGCTAGGGAATGGGCGAACCGGGTGGGTCAGCGCAGAACGGGAAGCACGAGGCGTACGGGCGGAGTTGCGGCGAAGCGGCGAGTAGTAAAGGACATCAGGGTCACCATTGTTGTTGTTAAATGGGCTGTGCGAGCGATAAAACACTGGCATTGGCCGACCGGTCTGTTGCCGGTAGTGGGGGCGATCCTAATCGGGGAAGCTTTCACCCAGCTTTCGCCGATGAAAGCATTGACCGGATGTGCGACCGGTCGTCGGACGGGTGGCAGGGCGTGAGACCGAGTTGAGGCCATCGCGAGCAGGCTCACTCCCACATTGATCTCGTCGCCCCCCATTCTGTATTCACTGAAGATCTAATGTGGGAGCGAGCCTGCTCGCGATGGCGTCGGAACATACGCAACAGGAGGAAATGTGATGAACGAACTTCACACAGGCGGCTGCCACTGCGGACATCTGCGCTATCAATTCAGCGGCCCGCTGCACGACATCGCCCACTGCCACTGCTCAATCTGCCGACGAGTCAGCGGCGGGATCGTGACCACCTGGATCACCGTGCCCGCATCGACCTTTGAATGGCTGAAAGGCACACCGGCGCAGTACGCCTCGTCATCCAGTTGCGTACGATATTTCTGCCCGAACTGTGGGGCGCAACTCGCGCTGGTGACACACCTCAGTCCCGAAAGCATCGACCTGACCATCGCCACGCTCGATCATCCCGAGCAGGCTCCGGCCGAGCGGCACATCTGGACCGACAGCCGTCTGCCCTGGCTGCACCTGGACGAACACCTGCCGGGCGAAGCCGAAGAAACACTCTGATCAAAAAATAGACAGGTCCAGCGGCCGGATCGCCCCCATCCAGATGGCATGTTCGGTGTGGTCGAGCAGATCGTCGCCGGTGTCCGGGTGCAGGAACACCACCAAACCCTTGCGGTTGAGCGCCAGCCACGGCAACACGTCGCCGATGAGTTCCGGCCCGAATGCCAGTTGGCAACTCCAGTCCGGGTGCGGGCCGACCGGACGTTCGTGCACCCGACCCATTTTCAGCGGGAACAGCTGTGCCGCCCGCTCACACAAGGTTCGCGCCTGGTCGATGGTGCTGGCGTCGAAATACACGTGGGCGTGGTAACCCTTGATCTGTTGCATCTGAAACCCTCTGAATCCCTGTCGAACCCTCACCGTCTCCCACAGGTCAAATGCTATACACCCAGGAAACGGAGCCCAGCCATGAAAAATGCCGAAACCCCGGTGGTAAAAGTGGTGCTTTATGGTGCCATGAGTAGCCTGGGCAGTGCGCTGATGGCTGAGATGCTGCGGCGGCAACACGAAGTGATCGCCATCCTCGATGACTTGACGGCACTCGCGCCACGTCCGGGTTTGCGCACCAAGACGGGCGACCTGTTTGAGGCCGAGCGCGTCAAACAAAGCGTCGCGGGCTGTTCGGCCGTCATCTGTCTATTAGACGCACCAGGCTTGCCGTTCAACAGCGAACACGTTGAAAAAACCATTGTTCCGGGCCCGGTCGAACAGGTGCTCGCCGTCGATGCGCTGATAGCCGGCATGCAGGCTGCCGGCATTGCCCGACTGTTTCTGGTGGGGGATTTCGAGGTGTTGGACGATCCGGAGATCGAGGATCAACTGCAACGCCACGCCGCCGAAGAAATCCACGAATCCCTGCAAAGCAGTAAGTTGCACTGGACGCTGGTGAATGCACCGCGTGGCATCCCGGGGCTGACGATCGAGCATTTCAGCCACGCCAGCAGCAGCCTGGAACCGGGGCTGGCCGAACCGCTGGATCGCTTGAAACGTGTCGCGATAGGGATCGCCGATGAAATGCACTTCAATCTTCACGTGGGCGAACACGTGAATTTCGTGGCGACTTCAGAGTAGTGAAAGCTCGGGCCGCGCCCGGACGACCTTCTTGCTTTCACACCGCAATCGAAGGCAAAGGCAGACCATTCAGCGATTGCGCACTGCTGGCCTGCTCGGCCATCAACCAATCCACGAACTGTTGAATCAACACCCCACGCCGTTTGCGTTGGGGCAGGACCACGTAATAGCCCTGCCGGGACATCACCGTTTCAGCAATTGGCCGACACAACAGACCTTGCGCCAGCAAGTTATCCACAAGGTGCCGCCAGCCAATCGCCACGCCCTGGCCGCCAATCGCCGCTTGAATCAACAGCGTGTAATTGTCGAATCGCAACTGCCCGGGCGCCGGCGCCGAAGTAATCCCCAATTCGCGAAACACACCACTCCAGTCGAACCAGTTGCTGCTGTTTTCGCCACGCAGGTGCAGCAGCGGAAATTCCAGCAGCCCTTGGGGCGGCAAGGGCAGGGGACGGTCCTTCAATAGCAGCGGGCTGCACACCGGGAACACTTCTTCGCTGAACAGCCAATGGCTTTCGCCCTGTTTAAAACGCCCGTCACCAAACAGCACGGCAACATCGATATCGGTGCGCAGCATATTGAGGCTGCGTTCGCTGGTGACCAGGCTAACGTCCACGTGAGGATTGGCCGCGTGAAAGCGGTGCAATCGGGGCATCAGCCAGTAAGCGGCAAAAGCAAAATCGGTGGCGACCTGCAACACTTCATGCTGTTGCTGTGCACTGATCGCACTTAATCCTGCGTCGATATTCTGCAAACCGAGCTGAACCTGCTCGAAAAGAATCGCCCCGGCCTCGGTCAATTCGATCCCGCGATAAATGCGATCGAACAGCCGTGTGGCGAGTTGATCTTCCAGCCGTTTGATCTGCTGACTGATGGCCGGTTGCGTGGTGCCGAGCTCTACCGCAGCGGCGGTGAAGCTGTGATGGCGGGCAGCCGCTTCGAAGGCGCGGAGCAGATCCAGAGACAAATCACCGAGGGCGTCATACATAAGCTGTGCTTATCCTAGTCATTGCCTGGCATGGGCTTTACCACAAATCACATGGACTCCATGCTCGATTGCAGCACTCTCGCATAAATATTCACTATGGAATGCCGCGATCACATGAAGCGCAAGAATATTCTTTTCATCATGGCCGATCAGATGGCCGCGCCAATGTTGCCGTTCTACGGCCCTTCGCCGATCAAATTGCCCAATCTCAGCCGCCTCGCAGCCGAAGGCGTGGTGTTCGACGCCGCTTATTGCAACAGCCCACTCTGCGCGCCGTCGCGTTTTACCCTGGTCAGCGGTCAGTTACCGAGCAAAATCGGCGCCTACGATAACGCGGCCGATTTCCCTGCCGACGTGCCCACCTACGCCCACTACCTGCGGCGCCTCGGTTATCGCACCGCGCTGTCCGGCAAGATGCACTTCTGCGGCCCGGACCAACTGCACGGTTACGAAGAACGCCTGACCAGCGACATTTACCCGGCCGACTACGGTTGGGCAGTGAACTGGGACGAACCGGACGTGCGTCCGACCTGGTATCACAACATGTCGTCGGTGCTGCAGGCCGGGCCTTGCGTGCGTACCAATCAGCTGGATTTCGATGAAGAGGTGGTGTTCAAGGCCCAGCAGTATTTGTTTGATCACATCCGCGAAGACGGCGACCAGCCGTTCTGCCTGACCGTGTCGATGACTCACCCACACGACCCGTACACCATTCCCAAGGCCTTCTGGGATCTGTACGACGACGCCGACATCCCATTGCCCGAAACCCCGGCACAAACCGAGCTCGATCCGCACGCCCAGCGTTTGCTCAAGGTCTACGACCTGTGGGACAAGCCGCTGCCTGTGGATAAGATCCGCGATGCACGCCGGGCTTATTTCGGTGCTTGCAGCTATATCGACAGTAACGTCGGCAAACTTCTGCAAACGCTCGAAGATACCGGGCTGATCAACGACACGATTATCGTGTTCTCCGGCGACCACGGCGACATGCTCGGCGAGCGCGGCCTCTGGTACAAAATGCATTGGTACGAAATGGCCGCGCGCGTGCCGATGTTGATCAGTTCACCCGGCCAGTTTGGCGCCGGACGGGTCAGCGCTGCGGTTTCCACCGCCGACCTGCTGCCGACGTTTGTCGAGTTGGCCGGCGGGGTTCTGGAACCGGGCTTGCCGCTGGATGGCCGCTCGTTGGTTCCGCACCTGCAAGGGCAGGGCGGTCATGACGAAGTCTTCGGCGAATACATGGCCGAAGGCACCATCAGTCCGCTGATGATGATTCGCCGTGGCGCCTACAAATTCATCTACAGCGAAGACGATCCGTGCCTGCTCTTCGACGTACACAACGACCCGCGTGAACAGGAAGAACTCAGCCAGTCGCCGCAACATCGGCTCCTGTTCGAGGAATTTCTCGCCGAAGCACGGGCCAAATGGAACATCCCGGCGATACACCAACAGGTGCTCGCGAGCCAGCGTCGTCGGCGTTTCGTCGCCGAGGCACTGACCATCGGCAAGCTGAAGAGCTGGGATCACCAGCCACTGGTGGACGCCAGTCAGCAGTACATGCGCAACCACATCGACCTCGACGATCTGGAGCGTAAAGCACGTTATCCACAACCCTGCCAAAACCAATAATGTTAAGGGGAAGTCCATGCAAAAGTTATCCACAGTACTGACGGTCGGACTGCTGGCTCTGGGCAGTGCGTCGGCGTATGCCGATCAGAGCTGCGAGACGGTGAAAATGGCCGACCCTGGCTGGAGCGACATCGCCGCGACCAACGCCATCACCGGGTTTCTGCTGGACGGCATGGGCTACAAGCCCAAAGTCGACACCCTCGCGGTGCCGATTACCTTTGGCGGGTTGAAGGATGGCCAGGTCGACGTGTTTCTCGGCAACTGGATGCCGGCGCAGCAGGGTTTCTATGACAAGTTCGTCGCCACCGGCGACGTCACGCAACTGGCGAAGAACCTCGATGGCACCGAATTCACCCTGGCGGTGCCGGATTACGTGTGGGACGCGGGTGTGCATAACTTTGCCGACCTGAATAAATTCGCCGACAAGTTCGACAAGAAGATCTACGGCATCGGCTCCGGCGCCCCGGCGAACATCTCGCTGCAAGAAATCATCAAGAAGAACGACTTCGACATGGGCCAGTGGAAACTGGTCGAGTCCAGCGAACAGGCGATGCTGGCCGAAGTGTCTCGTGCGGTGAAGAAACAGAAATTCGTGACCTTCCTCGGCTGGACACCGCACCCGATGAACGTGCAGCTGAAAATGCATTATCTGAAGGGCGGCGAGAAATACTTCGGCGACACCGGCAGCGTCCATACCCTGACCCGCAAGGGTTACGCCGAGGCCTGCCCGAATGTGGGCAAGTTGCTGACCAACCTGAGTTTCACCCAGGAGATGGAAAACAGCATCATGGCGGATGTGGTGAACAAGAAGGTCAGCAATGCGGATGCGGCCAAGGCGTGGATCAAGGCCAATCCGGCGGTGCTGGATAAATGGCTTGAAGGCGTGAAGACCGCGGACGGCAAGGATGCGTTGCCGGCGGTAAAAGCCAAGTTGTAAGTGATCCTATCCTCTGTAGGAGCGAGGCTTGCCCGCGAAGAACGATAACGCGGTTTTTCTAAAGAACCGCGTTACGTTCTTCGCGGGCAAGTCGGATCGCCGCATCGCTCGCTCCTACAAAGGGAAGGATCGTCGTCTCCTGATACCCTTGCGCAAAATTTTCAACCGAGAGGACCCATGGCCTTCCCCAGCCGCCATTCACTCTTCCCCTTCCTCACGTGGTTGCCCCGGCAGACCCGCGCCAGCGTCGGCCGTGACCTGATCGTCGGTCTCAGCGGCGCCATTCTCGCGTTGCCGCAATCCATTGCCTACGCGCTGATCGCCGGTCTCCCACCGGAATACGGCTTGTACGCCGCCATCATCCCGGTGCTGATCGCCTGCCTCTGGGGTTCATCGTGGCATTTGATCTGTGGGCCTACGGCAGCCATTTCGATTGTCCTGTTCGCCAGTGTCAGTCCTCTGGCCGTCCCTGCGTCCAAGGACTACATCACGCTGATCCTGCTTCTGACGCTGCTCGCCGGCATTTTCCAGTGGCTACTGGGTTTGCTGCGGTTCGGCGCACTGGTGAATTTTGTCTCGCACTCGGTGGTATTGGGCTTCACCCTCGGCGCCGCCGTGGTGATTGCCATTGGTCAAATGCCCAACCTGCTGGGGCTGGACTTGCCTAGCCAGGCCACCGCTCTGGACAGCTTTTTGATACTGCTGCAGCACCTCGATGCGGTGGATAAACCCTCGCTCGGGCTGGGACTGGCAACAGTCGTCGTCGGCATAATCCTGAAAGGGTTGCTGCCTCGCTGGCCGACGCTGCTGATCACCCTGATCCTCGCCGGGCTGCTGGTTTGGCTGTGGCCATCGATGTTCGGCCACGTGAACCTGGTGAGCGCGTTTGTCGGGCGGCTGCCGCCCTTCAGCCCGTTGCCACTGGATCTGGACATGATTTTGCGATTGCTGCCCAGCGCAGTAGCGGTGGGGATGCTCGGGCTGGTGACGAGCCTGTCGATTGCCCGTTCCTTGTCGGCACGCTCGCAGCAATTGCTCGATGCCAATCAGGAGGTCCGCGCGCAGGGTTTATCGAACATGGTCGGTGCGTTTTTTTCCGGTTCGCTGTCAGCCGGTTCCTTCACCCGTTCCGGCCTCAGCTACGAAGCGGGTGCCTGTTCGCCAATGGCGGGGGTGTTTTCCGCGTTGTGGGTGGCGCTGTTTGCGATCTTCGGCGCCAACCTGATTGCGCATATTCCGATCCCGGCCATGGCTGGCAGCATCCTGCTGATCGCCTGGGGGTTGGTCGATCATCGCGGCATTCGCGCGTTGCTGCGGGTCAGCCGCGCCGAGTTCATGGTGATGGCGCTGACCTGTGTCGCCACGCTGTTGCTGGAATTGCAGACCGCGATCTATGCCGGCGTGCTCGCGTCGTTGTTTTTCTACCTCAAGCGCACCTCGCAACCACGGGTGCAGCATTGGCGCGATGGCGATGAAGACATTCTGCGGGTCGGCGGTTCGATCTTTTTCGGCGCCAGCCATTACCTGCAAGTGCGCCTGCAACGCATGCACGGGGCGCGGGTGGTGATCGAGGCGCAGCAGATCAACTTCATCGACTATTCGGGTGTGGAAATGCTGCACCAGGAAGCGCGGCGACTACGCAAGCAGGACCGTAGCCTGACCTTGCGCGGGGCGCGACCGCCGGTGGTGGAAGAGTTGCGAAAGCTCGAAGGCGCAGAGAAATGTCCGATCCATTTCGAAGATTGAACATCAAACCCTGTAGGAGCGAGGCTTGCCCGCGAAGGCGTCCTTAAGTACGCCAAAAACTTCGCGGGCAAGCCTCGCTCCTACAAGGGCTACGCCGCCAGTTGGCGGCGCAGTTCGGCCAGCACCGGCGTTGTGTCCGGGCGTACGCCACGCCACAGCAAGAAGGCTTCTGCCGCTTGCTCAGCCAGCATCCCCAAACCATCCATCGACACGGCAGCGCCATGCGCCGTAGCCCAACGGCAGAACGAGGTCGGTTCCTTGCCGTACATCATGTCGTAGCAAACGGTCTTGCCCGGTTCGATCAGACTGCCCGCAATCGGCGGTACATCGCCTGACAAACTGGCCGATGTCGCGTTGATGATCAGGTCCACCGATTCCCGCAACCAGTCGAAACCACTGGCCGACACCGGCCCCAGATCCGCGAACAATTCTGCCAGCAGCTCGGCTTTTTCCACCGTGCGGTTGGCGATGATCACCGAGGCGGGTTGCTCGGCCAGCAGTGGCTCCAGCGCACCGCGCACTGCGCCGCCGGCGCCGAGCAGCAGGATGCGTTTGCCCTTGAGGCTGAAACCGGCGTTGACCGTCAGGTCCCGCACCAGCCCGGCACCATCGGTGTTGTCGCCCAGCAGCGTGCCATCGGCGAGCTTGCTCAGGGTGTTCACCGCGCCAGCCCGCTGCGCTCGCGCCGTCACACTGTCGGCCAGACGGAACGCCTCTTCCTTGAACGGCACCGTCACGTTCGCCCCGCGACCTTCCAGGAAAAACTCCCGGGCAAAGTCGGAAAAATCGTCGAGCGGTGCCAGCGAAGTGCTGTAGTCCAGTTGCTGAGCGGTCTGCTCGGCGAACAGACGATGGATCAACGGCGACTTGCTGTGGCCAATCGGGTTACCGAATACGACGTAACGATCCATCAGAAATCCTCAGGCCTGGGCCAACCAGTCGCGGTCTTGCAGGAAGTACTCGGTCAGGCGTGCTTCTTCGCTGCCGGGCTCGGCTTTCCAGTCATAGCTCCAGCGAACTTGCGGCGGCAACGACATGAGGATCGACTCGGTACGCCCACCCGATTGCAGGCCGAACAGCGTGCCACGGTCGTAAACCAGGTTGAACTCGACGTAACGGCCACGGCGGAATTCCTGGAATTCGCGCTGTTTTGCAGTGAACGCATCATTTTTGCGGCGCTGCACGATCGGCAAGTAGGCGTCGATGTAAGCGTCACCGATGGCACGCATGAAAGCGAAGCTGGTGTCGAAATCCCACTCGTTCAAATCATCGAAGAACAGGCCGCCGATGCCGCGCGGTTCGTGGCGATGCTTGATGTGGAAATAGCTGTCGCACCAGGCTTTGTAGCGCGAATAGACGTCCGGACCGAACGGCGCGCAGGCCTGCTCGGCGACGCGGTGCCAGTGCACGCAGTCATCGATGTTGCCGTAATAAGGGGTCAGGTCGAAGCCGCCGCCGAACCACCAGACCGGTTCTTCGCCTTCTTTTTCGGCAATGAAAAAGCGCACGTTGGCGTGGGAAGTCGGCACATGCGGATTGTGCGGGTGAATCACCAGCGACACGCCCAGGGCTTCAAAGCCACGGCCGGCCAGTTCAGGTCGATGGGCGCTGGCGGACGGTGGGAGACCGCTGCCAAACACGTGGGAAAAGTTGACGCCGCCCTTTTCGATGACCGCGCCGTTCTCGATCACGCGGGTACGACCGCCACCGCCGGCAGGCCGGGTCCAGGCGTCTTCGACGAATTGCGTGCCGCCGTCTTCGGCTTCCAGGGCAGCGCAAATGCGGTCTTGCAGGTCGAGCAGGTAGGCTTTTACGGCCTCGGTGCGGGTCGTCATGTCTTCACCTTGAATCGGGCAAAACTACGCGGCGCTCCATGGGAGCGGGGGCCGGCGCAAATGGGCGCGTAGCATAACATTGCAGATGGACTCGCCACAGTTGACGGGGATCAAGCTTGGGAGTTCGATAGGGCGCTTGGCACTACACCTCTAGTAGCTGAAGACCTAAGGAGAGTTCTGATGGCAAAGCGTATCCAGTTCCGCGCCCATGGCGGCCCCGAAGTGCTCGAGTATGTGGATTACCAACCGGCCGAGCCCGGCCCGCAGCAAGTGCGCGTCACTAACAAGGCCATCGGCCTGAACTTCATCGACACCTATTTCCGTAGTGGCCTCTATGCGCCGCCCGCCTTGCCGTCGGGCGTGGGTTCGGAAGGTGCAGGCGTGGTCGAGGCAGTGGGCAGCGAAGTCACCCGCTTCAAGGTCGGTGATCGCGTGGCGTACGGCAGCGGCCCATTGGGCGCCTACAGCGAGGTTCACGTATTGCCGGAAGCCAATCTGGTGCACCTGCCGGACGCGATCAGCTTTGAACAAGCCGCCGGGGTAATGCTCAAGGGCCTCACCGTGCAGTACCTGTTGCGTCAGACCTATGAACTCAAGGGTGGCGAAACCATTCTGTTTCACGCCGCTGCCGGGGGTGTCGGTTCGCTGGCCTGCCAATGGGCCAAGGCGCTGGGCGTGAAGTTGATCGGCACGGTCAGCTCGCCGGAGAAAGCCGCGTTGGCGAAGGCCAACGGTGCGTGGGCGACCATCGACTACAGCCACGAGAACGTCGCACAACGCGTACTGGAATTGACCGACGGCAAAAAAGTCCCGGTGGTGTACGACGGTGTCGGCAAAGACACCTGGCTGACTTCGCTGGATAGCACAGCGCCTCGGGGCCTGGTGGTGAGTTTTGGCAACGCTTCGGGCGCGGTGGACGGCGTAAACCTGGGGATTTTGTCGGCGAAGGGATCGTTGTACGTGACCCGCCCAACACTGGCGACTTATGCCAACAACGCTGAAAACCTGCAGCGGATGGCGGATGAGTTGTTTGAGATGATCATCAGCGGGAAGCTGAAGGTGGAGATCAGCCAGAAGTATTCACTGGCTGACGCGGCGAAGGCGCAGACCGAGTTGTCGGCACGGCGGACGACAGGTTCGACTGTTTTGTTGCCTTGAGGGCCTCTTCGCGGGCAAGCCTCGCTCCTACAGTTTGTATGCGATCCCTGTAGGAGCGAGGCTTGCCCGCGAAGAACGATGACGCGGTCTCAACCCGGGCGAATGACGTTCCCGGTCGCCAGATCGCGAATCACGCTCGGATTCTTGCGCCCACCGAGGTTGCCGCCAAGAATCAAATCAAGCTGCCCACGGAAATACTGCTCCACGCGAATCCGCGTCCGCGCCGCCGGCCGGCCCTGCGGGTTGGCCGAGGTCGACACCAACGGCCCGACCAATGCACACAAATCCCGCACCAACGGGTGATCGCTGACCCGCAACGCCACCGTTTCGTGCACGCCGGTAATCCACTGCGGCAACTGATTCCGATGCGGCACCAGCCAGGTATTCGGCCCCGGCCAGGTGCTGGCCATGCGGTCCATCCACAGCTCTGGGAAATCTTCGAACAGGAAGTCGAACTGGCGGATGTTGTCGGCGATCAGAATCAGGCCCTTGTCCACCGACCGGCCCTTGAGCATCAGCAGACGTTCGACCGCTTCTTCGTCCCACGGGTCGCAACCCAGGCCCCAGACCGCCTCGGTTGGATAGGCAATCACCGCCCCTGCGCGAATGGCTTGCGCGGCTTGTTGCACACGCCAACTGTTGACCATGAAAAACTCTCCGGAATAAGGCTCTGCGCAGTTTACCGATGTTCCTTATAAAACCTAGCTCACCCGCGCAAACCAGCGCCCGCTTTCGCAGACCGCCCGGCCGTCCATTTCCAGTTCCGTCAGCGCCGCCAGCACTTTGGGCAGCGCCCAGCCGCTGGAGACGGACAACGCTTCACTGGTGTGCGGCGCCGCGTGCAGCAGCATCAACAGCGGATGAGCTACCGACGGAGCCTGCATGGCTAACGGCAACTGCTGCCAGCCGCGCAACGCTTCGAGGATATGTTCGATGGTTTCCACCAGCATCGCACCGTCGCGAATCAGCTGATGACAGCCCTTGGCGCCGGGATGATGGATCGATCCCGGAATCGCATACACCTCACGACCTTGTTCCGCCGCCAGCCTCGCGGTGATCAAGGAACCGCTGGCGACACTGGCCTCGACCACCAGCACGCCGAGGGACAAACCACTGATGATTCGATTGCGTCGCGGGAAGTTGCTGGCCGTAGGCCCGGCGTCCAGCGGGAACTCGGAAAGCACCGCGCTGCCCGACGCAATCATGGCATCGGCAAGCCTGCGGTTGCGCTGTGGATAAAACTTTTCAAGTCCCGTGCCAAGTACGCCGACCGTTTGCCCGCCCACGTCCAGAGCGGCTTGATGCGCGGCGGCATCGATCCCCAGCGCCAGACCGCTGGTGATGACAAAACCGGCGCCAGCCAGACTGCGCGAAAACGCGGCGGCCGTGTCCATCCCTGGACGGGAAGCGCGACGACTGCCGACCATCGCCAATTGCGGTTTTTCCAGTATGCCCGGATCGCCCGCGACGAATAGCAGTGGCGGCGCGTCGCTGATTTCCGCCAGCAATGCCGGGTAGTCAGGCTGGTCCCACATCAGTAAATGCTGGCCGGGACGGTCTAGCCAGGCCAATGCGTGGCTGGCGCCGTCCCGGACATCATCGGCCCGGCGAGCCTCGGCGCAAGCAAACGGCAAGCCCAGCGAACGCCAGGCACTGGCCGGCGCGCTGATGGCTTTGGACGCCGAGCCGAAGGCTTCGAGCAGTTTCCTGAAACGTGCAGGACCGAGCTCCGGCAAACGATGCAGACGTAAACGGGCTTCCAGTTCCGCAGTGGAAACCGGTGTAACAGCAGGCAGCGACATGGATCATCCTTGATCGTTATGAGCCCCGTTCAAACGGGAATAAGCTGTGGATAACTCTGTTGGTAACTTGTGGAGCCTGCTTACGGATTTCGCACCTTGTCCATCACCGCCAAGGAGCGCGATGCGGTGAGCACCAATCCGTAACTGAGTTTGTCGTAGGTGCGGAACACCATCAGCAAACCGGCGCGTTCATCGGGAATTTTCAGAGGCTGGCCGGAGACCCGGTCACGCACGGTTTCGCCGGTCTTCATCACCACCAACACGTTGCCTTCGGCGAGACCATCGCGTTGGCCCCGGTTCAGCGTCACGACATCCATCGCGCCGATCTGGGTAACCCCGCGCGGTACGTCAATGATCAGGCCGTTGATCGGTTTTTTTGGCGCACTGGGCATGAAGGTCGAGTTGATCGATCGTTCCTCGCCGCTGAACAAGCGATCGCCGAGGCGAACTTCCTGAGTGGTGCGTTGCAGTGCAAGCGTCGCGACATCACCCTCGGTAGCGACAATTTCACCGCCGCCGATGTCGTCGGCATTGATCCCCAGGAACTCCTTGCTCTCGGGGTCGGTATAAACCTTGCCTTGGCGGAAGATGCCGTAGACCGGCTGGTTCGGATCGAAATGGCCGCGGGCGAAAATCCGGTCGCCGGTGCCGCTGAGCACCCGTTCGGCATCGCCGGCGACGATGTAAGGCGCCTTGTCGAAATCCTCGACCTTGTCGACGATGCGGTTGCTCAGCAGAAAACTGTTGATCGACTGCAACGGAATGCTCGGGATGGCGTCGGCCACCGGCGAACTGTGCACCCGTGGCGAGAGCTTGATGGTGCCACGGGAAGCCCCGCGATTGAGGGTCAGACGCGGCTGCCCGTCAACGTAGACCAGCGACAGCAAATCGCCGGGGTAGATCAGATTGGGGTTCTGGATCTGCGGATTGGCCTGCCAGAGCTCGGGCCACTTCCACGGCTCACGGAGGAATTTCCCGGAGATGTCCCAGAGTGTGTCACCCGCCGCCACTGTGTATTGCTGTGGAAAACCTTCCTTGAGTTGCACTTGCCCATGCGCCAAACCGGCCGAGGCCAGAAGGAGCAAGGCGAGTAGTGATTTCCTCATGCGGTGAATCCCTTTATTATGTGCGTTCGCGTGAAACGCCAGAGCCCTCGTGGCTCGCTCCCGACTCTTTACCTAAAAGAAAAGGAGCTACGCTTCACAACGGTAGCCTGCATCTTCGGACCTGCCAGGCCATCGACCCGACTTTACCTCACACGTGCAGCAATCAAGCTTATGGCCATTTTAGACATCCTCGAATTCCCCGACTCGCGCCTGCGCACTATCGCCAAACCTGTGGCCGTAGTGGACGACGAAGTGCGTCAGTTGGTCGATGATATGTTTGAAACAATGTATGAAGCGCCAGGCATCGGCCTCGCCGCGACCCAGGTCAACGTGCACAAACGTATCGTCGTGATGGACCTCTCCGAAGACCGCACCGAACCGCGGGTGTTCATCAACCCCGAGTTCGAGCCCCTGACCGACGAGATGGAGCAATACCAGGAAGGCTGCCTCTCGGTGCCGGGTTTCTACGAAAACGTCGATCGCCCGCAGAAGGTCAAGGTCAAGGCCCTGGACCGCGACGGCCAGCCTTACGAACTGATCGCCGAAGGCCTGCTCGCCGTGTGCATCCAGCATGAATGCGACCACCTCAACGGCAAATTGTTCGTCGACTACCTGTCGAATCTCAAACGTGACCGAATCAAGAAGAAACTGGAAAAGCTCCATCGCCAGAACGCTTGATGCCCTCCTTTCAAAGGCTTGCTGCGGCAAGCCTTTTTCTTTTGCGACTGCTTTGTAAATGAGAGCTTCCCATGACTGAGCCACTGCGCATCGTCTTTGCCGGCACCCCGGAATTCGCCGCCGAACACCTCAAGGCCCTGCTCGACAGCCCTTACGAGATCGTCGCGGTCTACACCCAACCGGACCGTCCGGCGGGTCGCGGGCAAAAGCTGATGCCGAGCCCGGTCAAGCAGTTGGCCCTGGAAAACAACATCCCGGTGCTGCAACCGCCAACCCTGCGCAACGAAGACGCTCAAGCCGAACTGGCCGCGCTGAAACCGGACTTGCTGGTGGTGGTCGCCTACGGCCTGATCCTGCCGCAAGTGGTACTGGATATTCCGCGCCTGGGTTGCATCAACAGCCACGCGTCGTTGCTGCCACGCTGGCGCGGTGCGGCGCCGATCCAGCGCGCCGTCGAAGCCGGCGACAGCGAAAGCGGCGTGACCGTGATGCGCATGGAACTGGGCCTCGACACCGGGCCGATGCTGCTCAAGGTCACCACGCCGATCAGCGCTGAAGACACCGGCGGCAGCCTCCACGACCGCTTGGCGGAACTCGGCCCACCGGCAGTGATTCAAGCCATTGCCGGCCTCGCCGCCGGCACGCTGGAAGGCGAAGTGCAGGACGACAGCCTCGCCACCTACGCACACAAATTGAACAAGGACGAAGCGCGCATCGACTGGACCCGCCCGGCCATTGAGCTGGAACGTCTGGTCCGCGCCTTCAATCCATGGCCGATCACCCACAGCACGTTGAATGGTGAAGCGCTGAAAGTGCTGGCCGCGAGCCTCGCCGAAGGCAAGGGCGCACCAGGTGAAATCCTCAGCGCCAGCAAGGACGGCCTGATCGTCGCTTGCGGTGAGCAAGCGCTGTGCCTGACCCGCCTGCAATTGCCCGGCGGCAAGGCGCTGAACTTCAGCGATTTGTTCAACAGCCGTCGTGAGAAATTCGCCGTCGGCACCGTGCTCGGTCAAACGGCGGACGCTCAATGAATCCACGTCTGGCCGCCGCCAAGGCACTTGCTGCAGTTCTCAACGGAAAAGCCTCACTCAACAGTTCGCTGCCGACACAAATGGACAAGGTCGAAGACCGCGATCGCGGCTTCACCCAGGACCTGGCGTTCGGCACCGCGCGCTGGCAGCCGCGTTTGTCGGCGCTCGCGGCCAAGTTGCTGCAGAAGCCGTTCAAGGCTGCCGACGCCGATGTCGAGGCGTTGCTGCTGGTCGGTCTCTATCAACTGCTTTACACCCGCGTCCCGGCTCACGCCGCCATCGGCGAAACCGTCGGTTGCGCCGACAAGCTGAAGAAGCCGTGGGCCAAAGCCTTGCTCAACGCCGTGTTGCGCCGCGCCCAACGTGAAAGCGAAGCGCTGCTGGCCGAGCTGGAACACGACCCCGTGGTGCGCACCGCCCACCCACGCTGGCTGCAAAAATCCCTGAAAGCGTTTTGGCCTGAGCAGTGGGAAGCCATTTGCGCGGCGAACAACGCGCATCCGCCGATGATTTTGCGGGTCAACCGTCGCCATCACACTCGCGATGCCTACTTGGGTCTGCTGACCGAAGCGGGCATCGCCGCCACGGCGTGCGTTTACAGCCGGGACGGCATCATTCTCGACGCCGCCGCCGACGTACGCAGCCTGCCAGGCTTCGCCGAAGGCTGGATCAGCGTGCAGGACGAAGCGGCGCAACTGGCCGCCGACCTGCTCGACCTGGCGCCGGGCCAACGGGTGCTCGACGCCTGCTGCGCTCCGGGCGGCAAGACCTGCCACATCCTCGAAGCCGAACCCGCACTGGCGGGCGTCGTCGCCGTGGACCTCGAAGCCAAGCGTCTGGTGCGTGTGCGAGAAAACCTCGCACGCCTGGGCCTGAGCGCCGAACTGATTGCCGCCGACGGCCGCGACACGGCCACCTGGTGGGATGGCAAACCGTTCCAACGCATCCTGCTCGATGCGCCATGCTCGGCCACCGGCGTGATCCGTCGTCACCCGGACATCAAGCTGACTCGCCAACCGGATGACATCGCCGCGCTGGCAGTGCTGCAAGGCGAGTTGCTGGATGCCATGTGGATAACTCTGGAGGTGGGCGGGATTCTGCTTTACGCCACCTGTTCCACGTTGCCGACCGAGAACACCGAAGTCATCGAAGCCTTCCTCGCCCGCACGCCGGGCGCCCGTGAGCTGGACCTCGCCACCACGGCCGGCATCAAGCAGCCCCACGGTCGCCAGCTGCTGGCACAGGAAGGCGGCCACGACGGGTTCTATTACGCCAAGCTGATCAAGATCGCCGCCGCGCGCGGTTAACCGGTTTTAAGGGAGTGACTGGATGAAAATCATCATCCTCGGCGCAGGGCAGGTCGGCGGTTCGCTGGCGGAACACTTGGCCAGCGAGGCCAACGACATCACCGTGGTCGACACCGATGGCGAACGCCTGCGCGACCTCGGCGATCGCCTGGACATCCGCACCGTGCAAGGCCGCGGCTCGCTGCCGACGGTGCTGCGCCAGGCCGGCGCGGACGATGCCGACATGCTGGTGGCGGTGACCAACAGTGACGAAACCAACATGGTCGCCTGCCAGGTCGCCCACACCCTGTTCCACACCCCGACGAAAATCGCCCGGGTACGCGAAGCGGCGTACCTCACGCGCTCCGAGCTGTTCGATAACGAAGCGATTCCGGTGGATGTGCTGATCAGCCCGGAACAAGTGGTCACCAACTACATCAAGCGCCTGATCCAGCATCCGGGTGCGTTGCAGGTGATCGATTTCGCCGAAGGCAAAGCGCAGCTGGTCGCGGTGAAGGCGTACTACGGCGGACCGCTGGTGGGTCAGCAACTGCGTCAGTTGCGTGAACACATGCCGAATGTCGAAACTCGCGTAGCCGCGATTTTCCGCCGTGACCGGCCGATCCTGCCTCAGGGCGATACGGTGATCGAAGCGGACGACGAAGTATTTTTCATCGCCGCCAAGGCGAATATTCGCGCAGTGATGAGCGAAATGCGCCGCCTCGATGAGAGCTACAAGCGCATCGTCATCGCCGGGGGCGGGCAGATCGGTGAGCGTCTGGCCGAGGCCATCGAAAGTCGTTATCAGGTGAAGATCATCGAGATGAACCCGGCCCGCTGCCGCCATCTCTCGGACACCCTCGACAGCACCGTGGTCCTGCAAGGCAGTGCCTCCGACCGCGATTTGCTGATGGAAGAGAACATCGCCGACGCCGACATCTTCCTGGCGCTGACGAACGACGACGAAGCCAACATCATGTCGTCGCTGCTGGCCAAGCGCCTGGGCGCGAAGAAGGTGATGACGATCATCAACAACCCGGCTTACGTCGACTTGATCCAGGGTGGCGACATCGACATCGCCATCAGCCCGCAACTGGCGACCATCGGCACCTTGCTGGCCCACGTGCGGCGCGGCGACATCGTCAGCGTGCATTCATTGCGCCGTGGTGCGGCGGAGGCCATCGAGGCGATTGCCCATGGTGATGCGAAGTCGAGCAAAGTGATTGGCAAGGCCATCGAGAACATCGGTCTGCCGCCAGGCACCACGATTGGCGCGATCATTCGTGATGAAGAGGTGATCATTGCCCACGATGACACGGTGATCGCGGCGGGCGACCATGTGATTCTGTTCCTTGTGGACAAGAAGCATATTCGGGATGTGGAGAAGTTGTTCCATGTTGGCCTGAGTTTTTTCTGATCCGAAGGCCTCTTCGCGGGCAAGCCTCGCTCCTACAGGTTTTGCGCGATTCTCTGTAGGAGCGAGGCTTGCCCGCGAAGGCGATTCCGAAGCTCCCCCAAAAACCGAGGTGCACCATGATCGAATCCCTGGAAAAAATGCTCGCCAAGGGTGTGGATAACTCATTGCTGCGCTTCGGCCTCGGCAAGGGTTATCTTGATCTTGGGGAAAACGCCAAGGCCGCCGAGCATTTCCAGCGTTGCGTCGAATTCGACCCTAAGTATTCAGCGGCGTGGAAGCTGTTGGGCAAGGCTCATCTGGCGCTGGCGGACTATCCGGCCGCGCGTCAGGCGTGGGAGCAGGGTCTGGAAGCTGCTCGTGCTCACGGCGACAAGCAGGCGGAGAAGGAGATGACGGTGTTCCTGAAGAAACTTGAGCGCCAGGCGCACTGATCAGAGGTAGCGCAGGCCGATGCCGTCAGCGTCTACCAGCACCACTTCCATGCGAACCCGCGGCGCGCCTGTGGGTAAATCCTGTACCTGACCATAGACCACCGCCCCCTTGGGCAACGCCGACAAGCCCGGATGCTTGACGTAGACGCCCGTGGTCGAGAGATTTCGGGTCTGGCCGAGGCATTCGCCGAAGCTTTCGTGACTGATCTTGATGCGAAACGATTTGCGGTGTTCGGACATCTTCTGCGCCCTTTTTATGAACAGTTGTGGATAACCTGAACCTGTAGGAGCGAAGCTTGCTCGCGAAGGCGATATCACATCCAACATCAATGTTGAATGTAATGGCCTCTTCGCGAGCAAGTCGGATCGCCGCACCGTTCGCTCCTACAGGTTCAAGTTATCCACAGATCATGCCAATCAACTCAATACCAGCGCTCTTCACCCGGCGGCCGCTTCTTGAAGCGCTTCATGCTCCACATGTACTGGCTCGGATAAGCACGCACATAACGCTCGACCACCTTGCTCATGGCTGCGCAGGACGTCTCGGTATCAGTGCTGTACATGGCCTCTGGCGCCGCTTCGAGGATCACTTTGTAGCCCGAACCGTCCGGTAACCGCAGCGCGTGAAGGAACACGCCAACCGCCTTGCCGCCAGCGAGCATGTTCGGCACAAACTTGCTGGTGAGTGCCTGAGTAGCGAAGAACGGCACGAAGATCCCGGCGGATTCGGCCGGTTCCGGGTCAGCGGGAATGCCCACTGCACCACCTTTGCGCACTTCCTTGATGACGCTGAGGATGCCTTCCTTGGTGGAGGCGGCGACCCTGTTACCCAGTTGCACTCGCTGCTTGCGCAACAATTCATCCACAGCCTTGAGCTTTGGCGGGCGATAGAAAATGATCGGTTTGCACTGGCTGCAATAGAAGTGGTTCAACACTTCCCAGTTGCCGAGGTGGCTGGTGATGCCGACCACACCTTTGCCGGAGGCGAGGGCGTCTTTCAAGACGTCGAGCCCTTCGACTTCGCGCACCAGATCGATGGAACGCTGCGCCGGCCAGATCCACGCGCAGGCACTTTCGGTCAGCGACTTGCCGATGTCTTTCAGGCTCTGGCCGACCAGACGCTCGCGCTCGGCAGGGTCCATCTCCGGAAAACACTTGGCCAGATTGATCCGCACCACATCACGGGAACGGTTAGGGGTTTTCCACATTACCCAGCCGATGGCCGAGCCAACCACCTGCACTGCTCGCCAGGGAAGCAGGGCAAACAGCCGCAGAGCGCCTACCAGCAAGGCGCCTTTCAACTTATCCACAGGTCACTCCTGATCTTGTGCTGTGCGCGAGGCGGCTATTCTAACCGCCGATCGACAAGGTCGCGTAGCGATCGCAATCCTTGGTGTGGTCCATGACCATCCCGGAGGCCTGCATCAGCGCGTAGCAAATGGTCGGGCCGACGAAGGTGAAGCCGGCTTTTTTCAGGCCTTTGCTCATCTCCACAGCGACTGGCGTGACCGCCGGGACTTCGGTGCGATCCTTGAAATGATTGATCACAGGCTTACCGCCGACGAAAGACCAGAGAAACTCGACCGGGTCTTCAAGTGCCAGCCAGGCCTGGGCATTGCGCCGGGCGGCGTTGAGTTTGAGGCGATTGCGGATGATCCCGGGGTCGAGCATCAATTCATCGATTTCGGCGTCGCTCATTTGCGCCACGCGCTGTACATCGAAGCCGAACAGCACCTCGCGATATCGCTCGCGTTTACGCAACACGGTGATCCAGGAGAGGCCGGCCTGGAACCCTTCGAGCAAAAGCAACTCGAACAAACCCTGCGCATCGCGTAGCGGCGTGCCCCACTCCTGGTCGTGATAAGCCATGTACAGCGGATCTTCGGAACACCAAAAGCAGCGTGGCATAAGGCTCCAGGGGGCGTGCGCAGCAATGAATCGGGTATACTCCCGCTCTTTAAATCGCAGCCCAAGAAACAGGTGAATTTCGTGAGCCAGCCTACGCCAGCCGTGCGTACCTTCCAAGACTTGATCCTCGCCCTCCAGCAATACTGGGCCGAGCAAGGTTGCGTGGTACTTCAGCCCTACGATATGGAAGTAGGCGCCGGGACTTTCCACACAGCCACGTTTCTGCGCGCCATCGGCCCGGAAACCTGGAACGCCGCTTATGTGCAGCCCAGTCGTCGCCCGACTGACGGCCGCTACGGCGAAAACCCGAACCGTCTGCAGCACTACTATCAGTTCCAGGTGGTTCTGAAGCCGAACCCGGACAACTTCCAGGAACTGTACCTGGGCTCCCTCAAGCATGTCGGCCTGGACCCGCTGGTCCACGACATTCGCTTCGTCGAAGACAACTGGGAATCGCCGACCCTGGGCGCCTGGGGTCTGGGCTGGGAAGTCTGGCTGAACGGCATGGAAGTGACGCAGTTCACTTACTTCCAGCAGGCGGGCGGCATCGAGTGCTATCCGGTGACCGGTGAGATCACTTACGGCCTCGAGCGTCTGGCCATGTACCTGCAAGGCGTGGACTCGGTCTACGACCTGGTCTGGGCTGACGGTCCGTTCGGCAAAGTGACCTACGGCGACGTGTTCCACCAGAACGAAGTGGAGCAATCGACCTACAACTTCGAACACGCCAACGTCGAGAAGCTGTTCGAACTGTTCGACTTCTACGAAAGCGAAGCCAAGCGCCTGATCGAACTTGACCAGCCGCTGCCGTTGCCGAGCTACGAAATGGTGTTGAAGGCGTCCCACACCTTCAACCTGCTGGATGCGCGCCGGGCGATCTCGGTGACTGCGCGTCAGCAATACATCCTGCGTGTGCGCACCCTGGCGCGTTCCGTTGCGCAAGCCTACCTGCTGGCTCGCGCCAAGCTGGGCTTCCCGATGGCGACCCCGGACCTGCGTGACGAAGTACTGGCCAAGCTGGAGGCTGCACAATGAGTGCTCAAGATTTCCTGGTTGAACTGGGCACCGAAGAACTGCCACCCAAGGCCCTGAACACCTTGGCCGAAGCGTTCCTGGCCGGTATCGACAAAGGCCTGCAAGCCGCTGGCCTGAACTACGAGACCAAAACCGTCTACGCCGCGCCGCGTCGTCTGGCTGTGCTGATCACCGCGCTGGCTACCCAGCAACCGGATCGCAGCATCAACCTCGACGGCCCGCCACGTCAGGCGGCGTTCGATGCCGAAGGCAACCCGACTCAAGCGGCACTGGGTTTCGCCAAGAAGTGCGGCGTAGAGCTGAGCGAAATCGATCAGAGCGGTCCGAAACTGCGCTACAGCCAGAGCATCGCCGGCAAGCCGACCGCAAGCCTGCTGCCGACCATCGTCGAAGATTCCCTGAATGACCTGCCGATCCCGAAGCGCATGCGCTGGGGTGCGCGCAAGGAAGAATTCGTTCGTCCGACCCAATGGCTGGTCATGCTGCTCGGTGACCAGGTCATCGATTGCACGATCCTCGCCCAGAAAGCCGGCCGCGATTCCCGTGGTCACCGCTTCCATCACCCGGAAAGCGTACGCATTACCTCGCCGGCCAACTACCTGACCGACTTGCGTGCCGCTTACGTTCTGGCCGACGCCAACGAGCGTCGCGCGATTATCAGCAAGCGCACCGAAGAACTGGCGACGATGCAGGAAGGCACGGCGATCGTTCCGCCAGCCCTGCTCGACGAAGTGACCGCGCTGGTTGAATGGCCGGTGCCGCTGGTGTGCTCGTTCGAAGAACGTTTCCTCGACGTGCCGCAAGAAGCGCTGATTACCACCATGCAGGACAACCAGAAGTATTTCTGCCTGCTGGATGCCGACGGCAAGTTGCTGCCACGTTTCATTACCGTGGCCAACATCGAAAGCAAAGACCCGCAGCAAATCATCGCCGGTAACGAGAAAGTGGTTCGCCCACGCCTGACCGACGCCGAGTTCTTCTTCAAGCAAGACAAGAAACAGAAACTCGAAGACTTCAACCTGCGCCTGCAAAACGTGGTGTTCCAGGAAAAACTCGGCAGCGTCTACGACAAGGCCGAGCGCGTATCCAAGCTTGCTGCGTTCATCGCGCAACGCATTGGCGGCAACGCCGCATGGGCTTCCCGTGCCGGCCTGCTGTCCAAGTGCGACCTGGCGACCGAGATGGTCGGTGAGTTCCCGGAGATGCAAGGCGTCGCCGGTTACTACTACGCCCTGAACGATGGCGAGCCGGAAGAAGTCGCGCTGGCGCTGAACGAGCAGTACATGCCGCGCGGTGCCGGTGCAGAACTGCCGACCACCCTGACCGGTGCGGCCGTGGCCATCGCTGACAAACTCGACACGCTGGTCGGTATCTTCGGGATCGGCATGCTGCCAACCGGTAGCAAAGACCCGTATGCCCTACGCCGTGCTGCACTGGGCGTATTGCGCATCCTGATCGACAAGAAGCTCGACCTCGACCTGAACGACGCAGTGGCCTTTGCCGTGAATGCGTTCGGCGCCAAGGTCAAGGCTGCTGGCCTGGCCGACTCGGTTCTGGAATTCGTGTTCGACCGTCTGCGTGCCCGTTACGAAGATGAAGGCGTGGACGTGGCGACTTACCTGTCGGTTCGTGCCCTGAAGCCAGGTTCTGCGCTGGACTTCGATCAGCGCGTACAAGCGGTGGAAGCGTTCCGCAAACTGCCTGAAGCGGCGGCCCTCGCTGCAGTGAACAAGCGCGTTTCGAACTTGCTGAGCAAGGTCGAAGGTTCTGTTCCTACAGTCGTTGAAGCCAAGTACTTCGACAACGCCAACGAGTTCTCCCTGTACTCGGCGATTCAGCAGGCGGACCAAGCGGTTCAACCGATGGCAGCTGCGCGTCAGTACAGCGAGTCGCTGGCACGTCTGGCAGCCTTGCGCGAGCCGGTGGATGCTTTCTTCGAAGCCGTCATGGTCAACGCTGAAGATGCCAAGGTCCGTGCCAACCGCTATGCGCTGCTGGCGCGTCTGCGTGGCTTGTTCCTCGGCGTCGCCGATATTTCGTTGCTGGGGTAAGACTGTTTGAAACTGCTGATTCTCGATCGGGACGGGGTGATCAATTACGACTCCGACGCTTACATCAAGTCGGTGGAGGAGTGGAAACCGCTCCCCGGTTCGATCGAAGCCATCGCGCAGTTGAGCAAGGCCGGCTGGACGGTAGCGGTCGCTACCAACCAGTCCGGCATCGCTCGCGGCTATTACGACGTCGCCACCCTGGACGCCATGCACGAGCGCTTGCGCTCGTTGGTCGCGGAGCAGGGCGGTGAAGTCGGGCTGATCGTCTATTGCCCGCACGGGCCGGACGAAGGCTGCGATTGCCGCAAGCCAAAACCCGGGATGCTGAAAACCATCGCCACGCATTACAACGTATCGCTGACTAATCTATGGTTCGTCGGCGACAGTCTTGGTGACCTGGAAGCCGCCAAAGCCGTCGATTCTCAGCCAGTTTTGGTAAAGACCGGGAAAGGCGAAAAGACTTTGGGCAAAACCCTACCGGTAGGCACTTTGATTTTTGACGATCTCGCGGCGATTGCCGCAGAACTTATCCACAATTAGAGCGTTTTCGAGATTCCTGACCAAGGATTGATCGGGAGTGCGCTTTATATAGACGGGCAGAGCCCGCACGGTAAACGTCGCCATGTCGATATTGCAGGCCATCAGAACCTTCCTCTTTTACCTGCTGCTGGGCACCAGTTCCTTGCTTTGGTGCAGCCTGAGCTTTTTTATCGCGCCTTTTCTGCCGTTCAAGGCGCGCTATCGTTTTATCAACGTGTACTGGTGCCGTTGCGCCTTGTGGCTGAGCAAAGTCTTTCTGGGCATCAGCTACGAAGTGAAAGGTGCCGAGAACGTGCCAGACCAGCCCTGCGTGATTCAGTCGAACCACCAGAGCACCTGGGAGACGTTCTTCCTCTCGGCCTATTTCGAGCCGTTGAGCCAGGTACTGAAGCGTTCATTGCTGTTTGTACCGTTCTTCGGTTGGGCCATGGCCATGCTGCGGCCGATCGCCATCGACCGCGACAACCCGAAGGCCGCGCTCAAACATGTAGCGAAGCAGGGCGATGAACTGCTGAAGGATGGCGTCTGGGTACTGATATTCCCTGAAGGAACGCGGGTCCCTTACGGCACCATCGGAAAATTCTCACGAGGTGGTACGGCGTTAGCCGTCAACGCCGAACTCCCGGTGCTGCCGATTGCGCACAATGCCGGCAAATTCTGGCCGAAAACCGGTTGGGCCAAGAAGCAGGGCGTCATCACTGTGATCATCGGCGAGCCGATGTACGCCGAAGGCAGTGGCCCCCGCGCGATTGCCAACCTCAATGACCGGGTTCAGGCCTGGAACGAGCAGATGCAACGGGAAATGGGCTCGCTCCCACCCGCTCCGCAAGCACCGGCTGCCAATGATCAGATGGCTGTCTGAGATTCTGTGGATAACCTGTGTACCGTTTCGCTGAAAAGTAGCGTATTTAGTTTGTAGGCTTATGATTTATATACATATTTCCTAAGCTCATAAAATATGGAAAAAGGTGCATAAGTTTTTTTCGGACGTAAAAAAACCGGCTGATATAGCCGGTTTTTTTATGCCTGCGAATTGAGCAGGGAAGCTTAGCTGATAATCGGAGCACGCCAGTCATCAGAACCGGAAGTACCACAGGCTTCGTGAGTCCAGGTGATTTTTCGGTAGGTGAAATACACGTCTTCGAGATGCGTAAAGTGGGCCATATTGGGATCCTGGCAGCTTGGCATTCTTGTCTGCACATCGACGATCACTGCGTCTTCCAGCTCGATGCTGAAGTAATGTTCCTGTTTCCCCGCCGACGAAGTCCGATACCAAGCGATATGGCAGCTATTCAACACTTCTCCGCTCGTTAACGCGTTAAAAATCAACGGTGATGATTTATCAAATACCTTTGAGATCATCAGCGGCTTATGCACACGCTGGCCCGTTGGCTGACCCGATTGGGGATCTCTCGGAATGATAATTTGGTGACTGAATGCCTGGACCAGGATTTGGTCTTCGTGCCCCTCCTGATAGACGTTACCAACCGACTCCGGAGTAAATGTCCCGGCAGTAATCATCCCTTGCCGATTTCCATTTATAACTAAATACGCGGGTGTTGGCATAACTGCATTCCCTGTTCGATATCCCAAAAATGATAGCTCCCGTCAGTCATACACTTGACGAAGAGGCTGTAGGATAAAGAGCACTCGGGATAGCGTATGTAGGACTTATCTGTGAGGATCCGAGGCAAAACGCCTGCGTTCCATACGATTTGGCACCGCCGCTGAAGGGCGAAATAGCGTAATAAAAAGGCCAGCGCAATGCGCTGGCCTTTTTATTGTTGGCAGAACCGCTGGATCAGAAGTCCAGGTTAGAAACCGCCAAGGCATTGCTTTCGATGAAGTCACGACGAGGTTCGACCGCATCACCCATCAGGGTGTTGAAGATCTGGTCCGCGCCAATGGCGTCTTCGATGGTCACTTTGAGCATCCGGCGCTGGCTTGGGTCCATGGTGGTTTCCCACAGCTGATCCGGGTTCATCTCACCCAGACCTTTGTATCGCTGGATGGTGTGACGCTTGGTGCTTTCAGCCATCAGCCATTCAAGGGCTTCCTTGAACTCGGTGACCGGCTTCTTGCGTTCGCCACGCTGGATGTACGCGCCGTCGTCCAGCAGGGTGCTCAGCTGAGCGCCCAGGGATACGACAGTCCTGTAATCGTTGCTGCCGAAGAAGTCGCGGTTGAACGTGACGTAGTTCGACAGGCCGTGGGAGATCAGCTCGACCTCTGGCAGCCAGACGTTACGCTCACGGTCTTCACGCAGGCTGGCCTTGTAGACCAGGCCGGACTTCTCGACGGTGCGCAGACGGACTTCATACTTGGCCAGCCAATCTTGCATCGCTGCGTGATCGGACAGTTGCTCCATGCTCACCGCTGGCAGGTAGATGAAGTGCTCGGTCAGTTCCTGAGGGTATAGGCGCGACAGACGCTTGAGGGTCTTCATCACCAGACGGAAGTCGTTCACCAAGCGCTCGAGAGCTTCGCCGGAGATACCCGGGGCTTCCTCGTTCAGGTGCAGGCTCGCATCTTCCAGGGCCGACTGCGTCATGTACTCTTCCATGGCGTCGTCGTCTTTGATGTATTGCTCTTGCTTGCCTTTCTTGACCTTGTACAGCGGTGGCTGAGCGATGTAGATGTAGCCACGCTCGATCAGCTCTGGCAGCTGACGGAAGAAGAACGTCAGCAGCAGCGTACGGATGTGCGAACCGTCGACGTCAGCATCGGTCATGATGATGATGTTGTGGTAGCGCAGCTTGTCGATGTTGTATTCGTCGCGACCGATACCGCAGCCCAGTGCGGTGATCAAGGTGCCTACTTCTTGCGAAGAGATCATCTTGTCGAAGCGCGCCTTCTCGACGTTGAGGATCTTGCCCTTCAACGGCAGGATGGCCTGGGTTTTACGGTTACGCCCCTGCTTGGCGGAGCCGCCAGCAGAGTCACCTTCCACGAGGTACAGTTCGGAAAGGGCAGGGTCTTTTTCCTGGCAGTCAGCCAGTTTGCCCGGCAGGCCGGCGATGTCCAGCGCGCCTTTGCGGCGGGTCATCTCACGGGCCTTACGTGCTGCTTCACGCGCACGTGCCGCGTCGATCATCTTGCCGACGACCAGTTTGGCTTCGTTCGGGTTTTCCAGCAGGAAGTCGGAGAAGTATTTGCCCATTTCCTGTTCGACCGCGGTCTTCACTTCGGAAGAAACCAGCTTGTCTTTGGTCTGGGAGCTGAACTTCGGATCCGGCACCTTCACCGAGATGATCGCGGTCAAGCCTTCACGGGCGTCATCACCGGTGGTGGCGACCTTGTGCTTCTTGGCCAGGCCTTCAGCTTCGATGTAGGTGTTCAGGTTACGCGTCAGTGCGGAACGGAAACCCACCAGGTGAGTACCGCCATCACGCTGCGGGATGTTGTTGGTGAAGCACAACAGGTTCTCGTTGAAGCTGTCGTTCCACTGCAGGGCGATTTCCACGCCGATGCCGTCTTCACGCTGGATGTTGAAGTGGAACACCTGGTTGACCGCAGTCTTGTTGGTGTTCAGGTATTCAACGAACGCACGCAAGCCGCCTTCGTACTTGAACAGCTCTTCCTTGCCGCTGCGCTCATCCTTGAGGACGATGCCGACACCGGAGTTGAGGAAGGACAGTTCACGAATCCGCTTGGCCAGGATGTCCCAGCTGAAGTGGATGTTCTTGAAGGTTTCAGCCGATGGCTTGAAGTGAATCTGGGTGCCCGTGGTTTCGCTCTCACCAACGATTTTCATCGGCTCTTGCGGGACGCCATGGACGTAAGTCTGTTCCCAGATCTTGCCGCTGCGGCGAACGGTCAGGACCAGTTCCTTGGACAGTGCGTTCACTACCGAAACACCTACACCGTGCAGACCGCCGGATACTTTGTAGGAGTTGTCGTCGAACTTACCGCCGGCGTGCAGCACGGTCATGATGACCTCGGCTGCCGAAACGCCTTCTTCTTTGTGTACGTCTACCGGGATGCCACGACCGTTGTCGCGAACGGTGATGGATTCGTCCGGGTGGATGATGATGCTGATGTCGTCGCAATGGCCGGCCAAAGCTTCGTCGATCGAGTTATCGACCACCTCGAACACCATGTGGTGCAGACCGCTGCCATCGTCGGTGTCACCAATGTACATACCGGGACGTTTGCGTACGGCATCCAGGCCTTTCAGCACTTTAATGCTCGTTGAGTCGTACGTATTTTCTTCGCTCAATGCCTTCACTCCCGATGGTCGTGGGTCTGGGTGATACGGCCCTGTTCCACGTGGAACAGAGCGACTGGCGTTTCCGTCTGCCAGCCTTCCCTCAATAATTCGTGATCTACACAGGTGATAAACACCTGGCAGCGTAAGTCTTCCAACAAGCGGCAAAGCGCGCGGCGGTGCTGCTCGTCCAGTTCGGACGGCAAGTCATCCACCAGATAAATACACTGGCCGCGTCGGGCCTGGCTGACCAGGTGCCCTTGGGCAATCCGCAATGCACAGACCACCAACTTCTGCTGACCGCGGGACAAGATGTCCGCGGCATTATGTGCACCCAATCTGAGGCGCAAATCAGCGCGTTGTGGTCCGGCCTGGGTATGACCCATCTGCTGGTCTCGCTGAACGGACCCAGCGAGCACTGCACTCAATTCGCGGTCTTTGTCCCAGCCTCGGTAATAGCTGAGCGTCAAACCTTCAAGCTCAACCAGTTCGCTCAAGGTCTGTTCAAAGACTGGTTTCAAGGCTTTGATATAGGCACGGCGGTATTCATCAATTTCAGCGCTGGCCTGGCACAGTTCCCTGTCCCAAACCGCTTGCGAAACGGCGTCAAGTGTACCATGCCGCAGCCAAGAGTTTCTCTGGCGCAGGGCCTTCTGCAAGCGCTGCCAGGTGGACATGAACCGCGGTTCCACGTGGAACACGCCCCAGTCGAGAAACTGTCGGCGAATCTTCGGTGCACCTTCAAGCAGGCGGAAGCTATCAGGGTTGATCAGTTGCAGCGGCAGGATCTCCGCCAGCTGTGCCGCACTGCGCGCGTTCTGCCCGTCAATACGGATCTGGAATTCGCCTTGGCGGTCCCGTGATATCCCCAGTGCGCTGTGCCCGCCCTCAGCCAACTCAACCTGACCGAATACGGTGCAGGCCAATTGCTCGTACTGAATAACCGGCAAAAGGCGGGTACTACGAAACGAACGGGCAAGCCCCAGCAGGTGAATGGCTTCCAGAACACTGGTTTTGCCGCTGCCGTTGGCGCCGTAAAGAATGTTGATTCGGGGGGAAGGGGAGAAGGTCACCGGGTGCAGATTGCGCACCGCGGTGACCGAGACGCGACTTAATGACATCTAGCTTCTGCTGAGCATGATTACAGACGCATCGGCATGACAACGTAGGCCGAGTCATCATTGTCGGACTCTTGCACCAGCGCACTGCTGTTGGAGTCGGACAGGATCAGGCGAACCTGCTCAGTGGTCATCACGCCCAGCACGTCGAGCAAGTAGCTCACGTTGAAGCCGATTTCCAGATTGCCGCCGTTGTACTCAACGCCCACTTCTTCTTCCGCTTCTTCCTGCTCCGGGTTGTTGGCCTGGATCTTCAACTGACCGCTGGCCAGTTGCAGACGGATACCGCGGTACTTCTCGTTGGACAGAATCGCGGTACGGCTGAAAGCTTCACGCAACGCCTGACGATCGCCGAGCACCAGTTTATCGCCGCCCTTCGGCAGAACACGCTCATAGTCCGGGAATTTACCGTCGACCAGTTTAGAGGTGAAGGTGAACTCGCCTGTCGTGGCGCGGATGTGATGCTGGCCCAGGACGATGCTGACATTGCCGTCCGGCTCGGTCAGCAGGCGCGCCAGCTCAAGGATACCCTTGCGCGGCACGATGACCTGGTGGCGATCCGGCTGACCGATGTCGGCCTGCATCGAGCACATGGCCAGACGGTGACCGTCGGTGGCCACGGCGCGGATGATCCCGGCCGAGACTTCCAGCAGCATGCCGTTCAGGTAATAACGCACGTCCTGCTGGGCCATGGCGAAGCTGGTGCGTTCAATCAGACGACGCAGTTTGCTTTGCTCAAGGCTGCAAGTCAGCGAACCCGGACCTTCTTCAACGGTCGGGAAATCGTTCGCCGGCAGGGTCGACAGGGTGAAGCGGCTACGGCCAGCCTTCACCACCAGCTTCTGCTCGTCGACCTTGATGTCGATCAGCGCGTCGTTCGGCAGGCTTTTGCAGATGTCCATCAGCTTGCGCGCAGGCACAGTGATGGAACCCGGGTCAGCAGGCTCTTCGAGTTGTACACGACCGACCAGCTCGACTTCCAGGTCGGTACCGGTCAGCGACAGTTGCTGGCCTTCGACAACCAGCAGCACGTTGGAGAGCACCGGCAAGGTCTGTCGGCGCTCGACGACGCCTGCGACCAGTTGCAGGGGTTTCAACAGGGCTTCGCGTTGAATGGTGAAATGCATGGTCTAGTCCCTTGCCTTAATAAGCTGCGCTGGTGTTCATCAAGTTGTCAGAGTACGCAGCAGGTTCTTGTAGTCCTCGCGGATGTCCGCGTCGGATTCCTTAAGTTCGTTGATCTTGCGGCAGGCGTGCAAAACAGTCGTGTGGTCGCGGCCGCCAAACACATCGCCGATTTCCGGCAGGCTGTGGTTAGTCAACTCTTTGGACAACGCCATGGCAACCTGACGCGGACGAGCGACCGAGCGTGAACGACGCTTGGACAGCAGGTCGGAAATCTTGATTTTGTAGTACTCAGCGACAGTGCGCTGAATGTTATCCACAGAGACCAGTTTGTCTTGCAGCGCCAACAGATCTTTCAGGGATTCGCGAATCAGCTCGATGGTGATATCGCGGCCCATGAAGTGCGAGTGGGCGATTACGCGTTTAAGCGCACCTTCCAGCTCACGGACGTTGGAGCGAATACGTTGGGCGATGAAGAACGCCGCGTCGTGGGGCAGATCGACTTTGGCCTGGTCGGCCTTTTTCATCAGGATCGCGACACGGGTTTCCAGCTCCGGCGGCTCGACGGCTACCGTCAGGCCCCAGCCGAAGCGGGATTTGAGGCGCTCTTCAAGGCCTTCGATTTCTTTAGGGTAGCGGTCACTGGTGAGAATGACCTGCTGGCCACCTTCGAGCAGGGCGTTGAAGGTGTGGAAAAACTCTTCCTGCGAACGTTCCTTGCGGGCGAAGAACTGAATGTCATCGATCAGCAATGCGTCCACCGAACGGTAGAAGCGCTTGAACTCGTTGATCGCGTTCAGTTGCAGAGCCTTGACCATATCGGCCACGAAACGCTCCGAATGCAGGTACACGACCTTGGCATTCGGGTTCTTCTTTAATAGATGGTTACCCACAGCGTGCATCAAGTGAGTTTTACCCAAGCCAACACCGCCATAAAGGAAGAGCGGGTTGTAACCGTGCTTGGGGTTGTCCGCCACCTGCCAGGCCGCAGCCCGGGCCAGTTGGTTGGACTTACCTTCGACGAAGTTCTCGAAGGTGAAAGTGCGGTTCAGGTAACTGGTGTGCTTGAGCGCACCTTCTACCTGCACCGTGCGCTGCTCGGAACGCACCGGGGCCTGTTGAGAACTGGCGCCGGCCATCGGATCGAAGCTGTCGCGCGATGGCTCTTCACTGACTTCGGCAACTTTCTGGGTCGAACGCTTGGTCGGTGTGGCCGTCGGGGCAGGTGCCGGAGCACTGACAGGCGCTTGAGCCGCCTGTGCCTGAGACGCGGCGGCAGCCAGTGGCGCATTCGGGGCAGCCCGTGGAGCCGAACTGCGTTTGCTGCCTATTAATAAGGAAAGCGCCGGCGCCATGCCATTGCCATGCTCATCCAGCAGTTCAAGGACGCGGCCCAGGTACTTTTCGTTGACCCAGTCGAGAACAAAACGATTCGGTGCGTAGACACGCAACTCGTCGCCTTCGGCTTCGACCTGTAGTGGACGGATCCAAGTGTTGAATTGTTGGGCAGGCAGCTCATCGCGCAAAAGCTCCACGCACTGCTGCCAAAGTTCCACTGACACGGATATCCCCTAAGTTGAAAGCCGGTGAGGCAAAAACAAGCGGCCATTGTAGCGACCAGACGCCGACTTATCCACACGTAGGTGGGTCACTGACCAAGAAGAATCAACGTTTTATAGGTAAAAAAGACGACCAGTGGTCTGTGCATAAGGTCTGTGGATAACCGCCCTTGAGGTCGTTGCACAAGTGGGGGCGAAACTCGGTGGATAACCTGCCTGTGGATAACAGCCCCTTTCACACACAGCTTATCCGACAGCGCAGCACAGGCTGACCACCGTTTTCCACCGTAGTTGTCATTCTCTGTACAGCACGGGATAGAAGGCCTGAAGGTAGTTATCCACAGATGATCGGTGTCCTAGCTTTTATAAGCTTTACAGAAAAGCTTTAAATACTTTCCTTCTTTATTTTTATATTTGGCTGGAGGTGAAGACGAGCAAAACGTCTGGAGATCTATTTATAAGGAAACGTTGGTTGGAAATTGACCTAGAGGCTTGCTTTCTCTAGAATCCCCGGTCTCTTAAAACGGGGGCCATTCCGGCCCGTTGTGGACGAACCAGGTAACACGACAATGAAACGTACTTTCCAACCAAGCACTATCAAACGCGCTCGTACCCACGGTTTCCGTGCTCGCATGGCTACCAAGAACGGTCGTGCCGTTCTGTCGCGTCGTCGCGCCAAAGGTCGTGCGCGTCTGGCAGTTTGATAAGCCGGCACTGGAGGTGAGTCAGGACTTCAGTCGGGAAAAGCGTCTGCTTACTCCCCGGCATTTCAAGGCAGTCTTTGACTCCCCTACCGGCAAGGTTCCGGGGAAAAATCTCCTGCTCCTTGCGCGCAACAACGATCTTGATCACCCCCGTCTAGGGCTGGTTATCGGGAAAAAGAGCGTAAAGCTCTCCGTCGAGCGCAATCGCCTCAAACGTCTGATGCGCGAATCGTTCCGTCTGAACCAGGATTCACTGGTCGGCTGGGATATCGTTATCGTCGCGCGCAAAGGTTTGGGTGACGTAGAAAACCCCGAATTGATTCAGCATTTCGGCAAACTCTGGAAGCGTCTGGCACGCAGCACGCCGGTACCAGCAGTCAAAACCGAAACTGTAGGGGTAGACAGTCCCGATGCGTAAACTGGCACTCGTTCCGATCCAGTTTTATCGCTATGCCATTAGTCCTCTGATGGCCAGTCACTGTCGTTTCTACCCCAGTTGTTCCTGCTACGCGTTAGAAGCCATAGAAAATCATGGCCTTCTGCGCGGTGGCTGGCTGACCTTTCGTCGTTTAGGTCGCTGTCATCCGTGGAATCCCGGTGGTTATGACCCGGTTCCACCTATCCCTACCTCCCGTTCTTCTTCGATGGCCGAGTAATCATGGATATCAAACGCACGATCCTGATCGTCGCCCTGGCAATCGTGTCCTACGTTATGGTTCTTAAATGGAACCAGGACTATGGCCAGGCTGCCCTGCCGACTCAGAATGTTGCTTCCAGTACTTCCGCACCGGGCCTACCGGATACGGCGACTGGCAATAATGCTTCTGTCAGTGACGACATTCCGCGCGCCGCAAGCGATACCAGTGCCACTGCACCTGCTGAAACACCAGTAGCTGCAAGCAAAGACCTCATCCAGATCAAAACGGATGTGCTCAACCTGGCTATCGATCCACAAGGTGGCGATGTTGCGCAGTTGACGCTGCCGCTGTATCCACGTCGCCAGGACCATCCGGAAATTCCATTCCAGTTGTTCGATAACGGCAACGAGCGGACTTATCTGGCTCAAAGCGGTTTGATCGGTACCGATGGTCCGGACGCAAGTCCTGCCGGTCGTCCGGTTTACTCCTCCGAGAAGAAGATCTACCAACTGGCCGACGGTCAGGACCAATTGGTTGTAGACCTGAAGTTCAGCAAGGACGGCGTCAACTACATCAAGCGTTTCACACTGAAACGTGGCCTGTACGACGTAACCGTTTCCTACGTGATCGACAACGAAAGCGCCAAGCCTTGGTCCGGTGCGATGTTCGCCCAACTGAAGCGCGACGCCAGCTCCGATCCTTCTTCCAGCACTGCCACCGGCACCGCGACTTACCTGGGCGCCGCCCTGTGGACAAGTAACGAGCCGTACAAGAAAGTGTCGATGAAGGACATGGACAAGGCTCAGCTGAAAGAAACCGTGAACGGTGGTTGGGTTGCCTGGTTGCAACACTACTTCGTGACTGCATGGATTCCGGCGAAGGGCGAAAACAACGTCGTCCAGACCCGTAAAGACAGCAAAGGCAACTACATCATCGGCTACACCGCCCCGGCAATGACTGTTGCGCCAGGTGCGAAAGCCGAAACCAGCGCTGTTCTGTACGCCGGTCCGAAAAGTCAGGCTGTGCTGAAAGAGTTGTCCCCAGGTCTGGAACTGACCGTCGACTACGGCATTCTGTGGTTCATTGCCCAGCCAATCTTCTGGCTGCTGCAACACATCCACGCGCTGGTCGGTAACTGGGGCTGGTCGATCATCTTCCTGACCATGCTGATCAAAGGGATTTTCTTCCCGCTGTCGGCAGCAAGCTACAAATCCATGGCCCGCATGCGCGCAGTGGCACCGAAACTGGCCGCGCTGAAAGAGCAACATGGCGATGACCGGCAGAAAATGTCGCAAGCCATGATGGAGCTGTACAAGAAAGAGAAGATCAATCCGCTGGGTGGTTGCTTGCCAATCCTCGTGCAGATGCCGGTTTTCCTCTCGCTGTACTGGGTTCTGCTGGAAAGCGTTGAAATGCGCCAAGCGCCGTTCATGCTGTGGATTACTGACCTGTCGATCAAGGATCCGTTCTTCATTCTGCCGATCATCATGGGTGCAACCATGTTCATCCAGCAGCAGTTGAACCCGACTCCTCCGGATCCGATGCAGGCCAAGGTGATGAAGCTGATGCCAATCATCTTCACCTTCTTCTTCCTGTGGTTCCCGGCTGGTCTGGTGCTGTACTGGGTAGTGAACAACTGCCTGTCCATCGCCCAACAGTGGTACATCACTCGTAAAATCGAAGCGGCTACTAAAGCAGCTGCCTGATTTACACTGTGGATAACCACTCAAAACGCCCCCTAGTGGGGCGTTTTGCTATCTGTCACTTTTGTCTGGATACCGGTTTATGAGCGCTCCTCGTGAAACCATCGCCGCCGTCGCCACCGCTCAAGGTCGTGGTGGCGTAGGCATCGTCCGTATTTCCGGGCCGCTGGCGAGCGTTGCGGCCAAGGCCTTCAGCGGTCGTGAACTCAAGCCGCGATTCGCCCACTACGGCCCGTTTTTCGATCAAAACGAAGAGGTGCTGGACCAGGGCATTGCCTTGTATTTTCCGGGCCCGAACTCGTTCACCGGCGAAGATGTGCTGGAACTCCAGGGCCATGGCGGCCCGATTGTTCTCGACATGCTGCTCAAGCGATGCCTTGAACTGGGGTGCCGTCTGGCACGACCAGGTGAATTCAGCGAGCGTGCGTTCCTCAATGACAAACTCGACCTGGCACAGGCCGAAGCAATCGCCGACCTGATCGAGGCCAGTTCTGCACAGGCCGCCCGCAATGCATTGCGCTCCTTGCAGGGGGCATTTTCCGATCGTGTGCATAACCTCACCGAGCAACTGATCGGCCTGCGGATTTACGTAGAAGCGGCCATCGACTTCCCGGAAGAAGAAATCGACTTCCTTGCCGATGGCCATGTACTGAGCATGCTCGACAAAGTCAGGGAAGAGTTATCCACCGTGCTGCGCGAAGCCGGGCAGGGTGCGTTGCTGCGTGACGGCATGACGGTGGTGATCGCCGGCCGGCCAAATGCCGGTAAATCCAGTTTGCTCAACGCACTGGCGGGTCGTGAAGCAGCGATCGTGACCGAGATTGCCGGCACCACCCGTGACATTTTGCGCGAACATATCCACATCGATGGCATGCCGCTTCACGTGGTGGATACCGCTGGTCTGCGAGATACCGATGACCATGTGGAAAAAATCGGTGTTGAGCGGGCGTTGAAAGCCATTAGCGAAGCTGATCGAGTGCTGTTGGTGGTCGATGCCACTGCAACGGAAGCACTTGATCCGTTCGCGTTGTGGCCAGAGTTCCTGGAAACCCGCCCGGATCCGGCGAAAGTCACGTTGATCCGTAACAAGGCCGACCTCACGGGTGAAGCGATTGCCCTGGAAGTCAGTGAGGATGGCCATGTGACCATCAGCCTGAGTGCCAAGTCGGCTGGCGAAGGCCTGGAACTGCTGCGTGATCATCTCAAGGCCTGCATGGGTTATGAACAGACGTCGGAAAGCAGCTTCAGTGCTCGCAGGCGTCACCTTGAGGCGTTGCGTCATGCCAGTGCATCCCTCGAGCACGGCCGTGCGCAGCTGACTCTGGCGGGTGCCGGCGAGCTACTGGCCGAAGATTTGCGCCAGGCTCAACATGCCTTGGGCGAGATCACCGGTGCATTCAGCTCCGACGACCTGCTGGGACGGATCTTTTCCAGTTTCTGTATCGGCAAATAGCCCTATCGTTGTCCACAGACAGGCCATTCGCGCCTGTCTGTTCTCACCCCTTTTCCTGAATTGCCTCCAGTGCCGAGCAGATTCTTTCTGCCCGGGCGGATTTTCTGCGCCCGGGATTTGATCAATCGCTGCTTTTCTGTGGATTAAGCCCTGTGAATAACTGCCGCTAAGGGCAGTTGATAACAGGGCCTCAAAACTGAAGATAACCGCCTCTGTGGATAACCACCCCTTTCATCCACAGGCTTACACCGGTTATCCAAGGGCCTCATTGGCACATGACCACAGGGTTTTGATTCTCTGTACATATTGAAAACAAAGGGCTGTAGGAATCTATCCACAGAAATGGTGCTCAGTAGAAATAAACATAAAAACAAAGATTTAATAAATTTCTTTCTTTTTAATTTCTATAACCCCGACTTCTCCACAGCTGGTTAAATTTTGTGCAAAGGGTTCTTTAGGAAGGGCGAAGTCCCTATACTTGTCGACCAGGTCCAAAAACCTGAGCTCAAACTATTCCTGAATTACCTACTTAAGCAGGCACGAGGTGCGTGGTGGATTTCCCTTCCCGTTTTGAAGTGATCGTCATCGGCGGCGGTCATGCCGGTACCGAGGCAGCACTGGCCTCAGCACGTATGGGGGCAAAAACCCTGTTGCTGACGCATAACGTGGAAACCCTCGGTGCCATGAGTTGCAACCCGGCCATTGGCGGGATCGGCAAAAGCCACCTGGTAAAAGAAATCGATGCCCTCGGCGGCGCGATGGCGATGGCTACCGATAAAGGCGGCATTCAGTTTCGCGTGTTGAACAGCCGCAAAGGCCCGGCCGTGCGTGCAACCCGCGCCCAGGCAGACCGGGTTCTGTACAAGGCCGCTGTCCGCGAAGCATTGGAAAACCAGCCGAACCTGTGGATATTTCAACAAGCCGCTGATGACCTGATCGTTGAACAGGAACAAGTGCGTGGTGTTGTCACCCAAATGGGCCTGCGTTTCTTCGCCGACTCCGTGGTGTTGACCACTGGCACCTTCCTCGGTGGACTTATCCACATCGGAATGCAGAATTATTCCGGTGGTCGTGCCGGTGATCCGCCGTCGATTGCCCTGGCTCGCCGTCTGCGCGAATTGCCACTGCGTGTTGGCCGATTGAAAACCGGTACGCCGCCGCGTATCGACGGTCGGTCTGTGGATTTCTCGGTGATGACCGAGCAAGCCGGTGATACGCCGATCCCGGTGATGTCGTTCATGGGTTCCAAAGAGCAGCATCCGAAACAGGTGAGCTGCTGGATTACCCACACCAACGCCCGGACCCACGAAATCATCGCAGCGAACCTCGACCGTTCGCCGATGTATTCCGATGCAGGGTTGATCGAAGGTATCGGCCCGCGTTACTGCCCGTCGATCGAAGACAAGATCCACCGCTTTGCCGACAAGGAAAGCCACCAGGTCTTCATCGAACCGGAAGGTTTGACTACTCACGAGCTGTACCCGAACGGGATATCCACATCCCTGCCGTTCGACGTGCAATTGCAGATCGTGCAATCGATTCGCGGCATGGAAAACGCGCATATCGTGCGTCCGGGCTACGCCATCGAGTACGACTACTTCGACCCGCGTGACCTGAAGTACAGCCTGGAAACCAAAGTTATCGGCGGTCTGTTTTTCGCCGGACAAATCAATGGCACCACCGGATACGAAGAAGCCGGCGCCCAGGGTTTGCTGGCCGGGGCCAACGCTGCACTGCGTGCGCAAGGCAAAGACGCCTGGTGCCCGCGTCGCGACGAGGCGTACATCGGCGTGTTGGTTGACGACCTGATTACCCTTGGAACTCAAGAGCCATACCGGATGTTCACATCCCGCGCCGAGTACCGTCTGATCTTGCGTGAAGACAACGCGGACCTGCGCCTGACCGAAAAAGGTCGCGAGCTGGGTCTGGTGGATGACGCGCGTTGGGCGGCGTTCTGCACCAAACGCGAAAGCATCACGCTGGAAGAGCAGCGCCTGAAAAGTACCTGGGTTCGCCCGGGCACCGAGCAGGGCGATGCGATTTCCGAGAAATTCGGCACGCCGCTGACTCACGAATACAACCTGCTCAACCTCTTGAGCCGTCCGGAAATCGACTACGCTGGTCTGATCGCTGTGACTGGCGGGGGCGCAGAAGATCCACAAGTCGCCGAACAGGTCGAAATCAAGACCAAATACGCCGGTTACATCGATCGTCAGCAAGATGAAATCGCACGTCTGCGGGCGAGCGAAGACACGAAACTGCCTGTGGATATCGATTACACGAACATTTCCGGTCTCTCCAAAGAGATCCAGAGCAAGCTCGGTGCGACCCGTCCAGAAACACTGGGCCAGGCGTCACGCATTCCGGGTGTCACACCGGCAGCCATTTCGCTGTTGATGATTCATTTGAAAAAACGCGGCGCGGGCCGTCAGTTGGAGCAAAGCGCTTGAGTTCGTTGGTCACCTCGCAACACGCCGAAGAGTTATCCACAGGTGCTCGCCAGCTCGGTGTCACATTGACCGAAACCCAGCACGCGCAGTTGTTGGGTTATCTGGCCCTGTTGATCAAATGGAACAAGGCCTACAACCTGACCGCTGTGCGCGATCCGGACGAAATGGTCTCGCGTCACCTGCTCGATAGTTTGAGCGTGATGTCGTTCATCGAAAACGGTCGCTGGCTGGACGTTGGCAGCGGCGGCGGCATGCCGGGCATTCCACTTGCAATCCTGTTTCCAGAGTCCCAAGTGACCTGCCTGGACAGCAACGGCAAGAAAACCCGCTTCCTGACCCAGGTCAAACTCGAACTCAAACTGGATAACCTGCAAGTTATCCACAGTCGCGTCGAAGCCTTCCAGCCTGCACAGCCTTTCAACGGGATCATTTCCCGGGCGTTCAGCAGCATGGAGAACTTCAGCAACTGGACGCGCCACCTTGGCGATGCCGATACACGTTGGCTGGCAATGAAGGGCGTTCATCCGGCCGATGAGCTGGTAGCATTGCCGGCAGACTTCCACCTCGATAGCGAACACGCCCTGGCTGTACCTGGTTGCCAAGGCCAACGCCATCTGCTGATACTGCGCCGCACGGCATGATTGGGAACACAAGCAAGAATGGCTAAGGTATTCGCGATAGCGAACCAAAAGGGTGGTGTGGGTAAAACCACCACCTGCATCAACCTCGCAGCTTCCCTGGTTGCTACCAAGCGCCGGGTGCTGTTGATCGATCTCGATCCACAGGGCAACGCCACCATGGGTAGCGGTGTGGATAAACACGGCCTGGAAAACTCGGTCTATGACTTGCTGATCGGCGAATGCGATCTGGCCCAGGCCATGCACTTCTCCGAGCACGGTGGTTACCAGCTGTTGCCGGCCAACCGCGACCTGACCGCGGCCGAAGTGGTTCTGCTGGAAATGCAGATGAAGGAAAGCCGCCTGCGCAGCGCGCTGGCGCCGATCCGTGAAAACTACGATTACATTTTGATCGACTGCCCGCCGTCGCTGTCGATGCTCACGCTGAACGCTTTGGTCGCGGCTGACGGGGTAATTATCCCCATGCAGTGCGAGTACTTTGCGCTCGAAGGCTTGAGCGACCTTGTGGATAACATCAAGCGCATCGCAGAACTGCTGAACCCGAACCTGAAAGTCGAAGGCCTGTTGCGCACGATGTATGACCCGCGCCTGAGCCTGATGAACGACGTGTCGGCGCAGTTGAAAGAACACTTCGGCGAGCAGCTCTACGACACGGTTATCCCGCGTAACATCCGCCTGGCCGAAGCGCCAAGCTATGGCATGCCGGCGCTGGCTTACGACAAGACTTCGCGGGGCGCCATTGCCTATCTGGCACTTGCCGGCGAGATGGTTCGCCGTCAGCGCAAAAACTCACGCACTGCCGCAGCTCAGGCAACTTAAGGAATCCCCATGGCCGTCAAGAAACGAGGTCTCGGACGTGGACTGGATGCACTGCTGAGCGGTCCGACTGTCAGCTCGCTGGAAGAGCAGGCTGTACAAGCCGATCAGCGTGAGCTGCAGCATTTGCCCCTGGACCTGATCCAGCGCGGCAAGTACCAGCCGCGTCGGGACATGGACCCGCAAGCGCTGGAAGAACTGGCGCAATCGATCAAGGCCCAGGGCGTGATGCAGCCGATCGTGGTTCGCCCGATCGGCAGCGGCCGCTTCGAAATCATCGCCGGCGAACGTCGCTGGCGTGCCAGCCAGCAGGCTGGCCAGGAAACCATCCCGGCGATGGTGCGCGATGTGCCGGATGAAACCGCCATCGCCATGGCGCTGATCGAGAACATCCAGCGCGAAGACCTCAATCCGATCGAAGAAGCGGTGGCCTTGCAGCGTTTGCAGCAGGAATTCCAGCTGACTCAGCAACAAGTGGCCGAAGCGGTGGGCAAATCCCGCGTGACTGTGGCCAACCTGCTACGCTTGATCGCATTGCCTGAAGTTATCAAGACCATGCTGTCGCACGGTGACCTGGAAATGGGTCATGCCCGTGCTTTGCTTGGTTTGCCGGAGAATCAACAGGTTGAAGGGGCGCGACATGTTGTCGCACGGGGGCTGACTGTGCGCCAGACTGAGGCACTGGTTCGCCAGTGGTTGAGTGGCAAACAGGAGCCTGCCGAACCGGTAAAACCGGACCCGGATATCGCCCGACTCGAGCAGCGTCTGGCTGAGCGCCTAGGCTCTGCGGTGCAGATCCGACACGGAAAGAAGGGGAAAGGGCAGTTGGTCATTGGTTACAACTCCCTCGATGAGCTTCAGGGTGTGCTCGCACACATTCGCTGAAACATTTCCTCATGTAGCGTGCAGTCGGAAATCACTACCTGACAGTTGAATAGGGGCAGAACCGCCCCTATACTCTGCGCGCATTTTGTCGGCACAAATTATGCCAAGTTATTGAATTCTGGCAGCCGACCATTGGGGAGTATTAGTGATGGAAACCCGCACGCCAAACCGCTTGCCGTTCCATCGCCTGGCAGTTTTTCCGGTGTTGATGGCTCAGTTTGTCGTGTTGCTGATCGCCGCTTTGGCGCTGTGGCAATGGCACGGAGTCGTTGCCGGGTACTCAGGACTCTGCGGAGGCCTGATAGCCTTGCTACCCAATGTTTATTTCGCTCACAGGGCATTTCGGTTTTCCGGCGCCCGAGCAGCTCAAGCCATCGTCCGGTCTTTTTATGCCGGCGAGGCGGGCAAACTGATTTTGACGGCAGTGCTTTTTGCATTGACGTTTGCAGGTGTGAAGCCATTGGCGCCGCTAGCTGTATTCGGCGTCTTCGTGTTGACCCAACTGGTCAGCTGGTTCGCGCCCCTGCTGATGAGAACAAGACTTTCGAGACCTTAGGGCGTTTGAGGCAACCATGGCAGAAACAACCGCTTCGGGCTATATCCAGCACCACTTGCAGAACCTGACCTTCGGTCAGCACCCAACCGGCGGGTGGGGTTTTGCCCACACCGCAGCAGAAGCCAAAGAAATGGGCTTCTGGGCTTTCCACGTCGATACCCTCGGCTGGTCGGTCGCTTTGGGTCTGATCTTCGTTCTTCTTTTCCGCATGGCGGCAAAGAAAGCGACTTCCGGTCAGCCTGGTGCTTTGCAGAACTTCGTTGAAGTATTGGTCGAATTCGTCGATGGCAGCGTGAAAGACAGCTTCCATGGCCGTAGCCCGGTGATTGCACCGCTGGCACTGACCATCTTCGTCTGGGTCTTCCTGATGAACGCCGTCGACCTGATCCCGGTCGACTGGATTCCTCAGCTGGCCATCCTGATCACTGGCGATGCGCACATTCCGTTCCGTGCCGTATCGACCACTGACCCGAACGCTACCCTGGGCATGGCCCTGTCGGTGTTCGCGTTGATCATTTTCTACAGCATCAAGGTCAAGGGCATCGGCGGCTTTGTCGGCGAGCTGACCCTGCACCCGTTCGGCAGCAAGAACATCTTCGTTCAGGCCCTGCTGATTCCGGTGAACTTCCTGCTGGAGTTCGTGACGCTGGTAGCCAAGCCAATCTCCCTGGCACTGCGTCTGTTCGGCAACATGTACGCCGGCGAGCTGGTCTTCATTCTGATTGCTGTGATGTTCGGCAGCGGTCTGCTCTGGCTTAGCGGCCTGGGCGTAGTTCTGCAGTGGGCGTGGGCTGTGTTCCACATCCTGATCATCACCCTGCAGGCGTTTATCTTCATGATGCTGACCATCGTTTACCTTTCGATGGCGCACGAAGAGAACCATTAAGGCCAGTCTCGACTAGTCTGATGTCCCACCCGGTCAAACGGGTGGGGGCCCGAACAGGGCTATGAAACGATTTGTTTTACCGCTTTAAAATCTAAAAAACCTAAACCATACGACGTAAAAGTCGGGAGGAAAGATGGAAACTGTAGTTGGTCTAACCGCTATCGCTGTTGCACTGTTGATCGGCCTGGGCGCACTGGGTACCGCAATTGGTTTCGGCCTGTTGGGCGGCAAGTTCCTGGAAGGCGCAGCGCGTCAGCCAGAAATGGTTCCAATGCTGCAAGTTAAAATGTTCATCGTTGCCGGTCTGCTCGACGCCGTAACCATGATCGGTGTTGGTATCGCTCTGTTCTTCACCTTCGCGAACCCATTCGTTGGTCAACTCGCTGGCTAATCACTCGAACCTTCGAGTGATTGGTTTGATGTGCAACGAACGAGCGAGGTGTTGGCGTGAACATTAATGCAACCCTGATTGGCCAGTCCGTTGCGTTCTTCATTTTTGTACTGTTTTGCATGAAGTTCGTGTGGCCTCCGGTCATCGCGGCTTTGCACGAACGTCAGAAGAAGATCGCGGATGGACTGGACGCTGCCGCCCGAGCAGCTCGCGACCTGGAGTTGGCCCAAGATAAAGCGGGTCAACAACTGCGCGAAGCTAAGGCTCAGGCAGCTGAAATCATTGAGCAAGCCAAGAAACGCGGTAACCAGATTGTTGAAGAGGCTGTTGAAAAAGCCCGTATCGACGCTGACCGTGTGAAGGTTCAGGCTCAGGCCGAGATCGAGCAGGAACTGAACAGTGTCAAAGACGCGCTGCGTGCCCAACTGGGTGCACTGGCCGTTGGCGGCGCCGAGAAGATCCTGGGTGCCACAATCGATCAAAACGCGCACGCGGAGCTGGTAAACAAACTGGCTGCTGAAATTTAAGCGAGGGCGATCATGGCAGAATTGACCACGTTGGCCCGACCTTACGCTAAGGCAGCCTTCGAGCACGCCCAGGCCCACCAGCAACTGGCCTCTTGGTCAGCCATGCTCGGCCTGGCTGCAGCAGTGTCGCAAGACGACACCATGCAGCGCGTGCTCAAGGCCCCGCGACTGACGAGCGCAGACAAGGCCGCCACGTTTATTGACGTGTGCGGCGACAAGTTTGATGCCAAGGCACAGAACTTCATCAACGTCGTTGCCGAAAACGACCGTCTCCCGCTGTTGCCGGAGATATCCGCTCTGTTCGACCTGTACAAGGCCGAACAAGAGAAGTCGGTAGACGTTGAAGTGACCAGTGCTTTTGCATTGAACCAAGAACAGCAAGACAAACTCGCCAAGGTTCTCAGTGCACGACTCAACCGGGAAGTGCGCCTGCAAGTCGAGGAAGACAAATCCCTTATTGGGGGCATTGTCATCCGCGCCGGCGACCTGGTTATCGATGGCTCGGTTCGCGGCAAACTCGCGAGCCTTGCCGAAGCATTGAAATCTTGAGTTTGAAGGGGCAGCAGAGCAATGCAGCAACTCAATCCTTCCGAAATAAGTGAAATTATCAAGGGCCGCATCGACAAGCTCGATGTGACCTCCCAAGCCCGTAACGAAGGCACTGTCGTCAGCGTATCTGACGGTATCGTGCGGATTCACGGTCTGGCCGACGTAATGTACGGCGAGATGATCGAGTTTCCGGGCGGCGTCTTCGGTATGGCCCTCAACCTGGAGCAAGACTCTGTAGGTGCCGTTGTATTGGGCGCATACCAGACTCTGGCTGAAGGCATGAGCGCCAAGTGCACCGGCCGCATCCTCGAAGTTCCGGTTGGTAAGGAACTGCTGGGTCGCGTAGTCGACGCACTGGGTAACCCAGTTGACGGCAAAGGTCCGCTGAACAACACCGAGACCGACGCGGTCGAGAAAGTTGCTCCAGGCGTGATCTGGCGTAAGTCGGTAGACCAGCCTGTACAGACTGGCTACAAGGCTGTCGATGCCATGATCCCTGTCGGCCGTGGCCAGCGTGAGCTGATCATCGGTGACCGTCAGATCGGTAAAACCGCTCTGGCGATCGACGCGATCATCAACCAGAAAAACAGCGGCATTTTCTGCGTCTACGTAGCGATCGGTCAGAAACAATCGACCATCGCCAACGTGGTTCGCAAGCTGGAAGAAAACGGCGCACTGGCTAACACCATCGTCGTGGCAGCGAGCGCTTCGGAATCTGCAGCACTGCAATTCCTGGCACCGTACTCCGGTTGCACCATGGGTGAGTACTTCCGCGACCGCGGTGAAGACGCGCTGATCGTTTATGACGATCTGTCCAAGCAAGCAGTGGCTTACCGCCAGATTTCCCTGCTGCTGCGCCGTCCACCAGGCCGTGAAGCTTACCCAGGCGACGTGTTCTATCTCCACTCCCGTCTGCTGGAGCGCGCATCCCGCGTTTCGGAAGAATACGTAGAGAAGTTCACCAACGGCGCAGTGACCGGCAAAACCGGTTCCCTGACCGCACTGCCGATCATCGAAACCCAGGCTGGCGACGTTTCCGCGTTCGTTCCGACCAACGTGATTTCCATCACCGACGGTCAGATCTTCCTGGAATCGGCCATGTTCAACTCCGGGATCCGTCCTGCTGTGAACGCCGGTGTTTCGGTATCCCGTGTGGGTGGTGCCGCTCAGACCAAGATCATCAAGAAGCTCTCCGGTGGTATCCGTACCGCTCTGGCTCAGTACCGTGAACTGGCGGCATTCGCCCAGTTCGCTTCTGACCTGGACGAAGCGACCCGTAAGCAACTTGAGCATGGTCAGCGCGTTACCGAGCTGATGAAGCAGAAGCAATACGCACCAATGTCGATCGCTGACATGGCGCTGTCGCTGTATGCCGCTGAGCGTGGGTTCCTGACTGACGTTGAAATCGCCAAGATCGGCAGCTTCGAACAAGCGCTGATTGCTTTCTTCAACCGCGATCACGCCGAATTGATGGCGAAGATCAACGTGAAGGGTGACTTCAATGACGAAATCGACGCTGGCATGAAAGCCGGTATCGAGAAGTTCAAGGCCACCCAAACCTGGTAAGCCGCAGCGGGAGCCGCAAGGCTCCCGCTTGCTAACCTGATAGGTGTTACATGGCAGGCGCAAAAGAGATTCGCAGTAAGATTGCGAGCATCAAAAGCACGCAAAAGATTACCAGCGCCATGGAAAAAGTGGCGGTCAGTAAAATGCGCAAGGCACAAATGCGCATGGCTGCTAGCCGTCCTTACGCGGAGCGCATCCGCCAGGTTATTGGCCATTTGGCCAACGCTAACCCGGAATATCGCCACCCATTCATGATCGACCGTGAAGTAAAGCGCGTTGGTTATGTCGTGGTGAGCAGTGACCGTGGTCTGTGTGGTGGCTTGAACACCAACCTGTTCAAGGCTCTGGTCAAGGACATGGCGGTAAACCGCGAAAACGGCGTCGAGATTGATCTGTGTGTTGTTGGTAGCAAGGGTGCGGCTTTCTTCCGCAACTTCGGCGGTAACGTCGTAGCAGCTATCAGCCACCTGGGTGAAGAGCCGTCGATCAATGACCTGATCGGCAGCGTCAAGGTGATGCTGGATGCCTACCTGGACGGCCGTATTGACCGCCTGTCCGTGGTGTCCAACAAGTTCATCAACACCATGACGCAAACGCCTACCGTGGAGCAGTTGATTCCACTGGTGGCAACCCCGGATCAAGGACTCAAGCACCACTGGGATTATCTGTACGAACCGGACGCCAAAGAGCTGCTTGACGGCTTGATGGTCCGTTACGTGGAGTCGCAGGTCTACCAGGCGGTGGTCGAGAACAACGCGGCTGAACAAGCTGCGCGGATGATCGCGATGAAGAACGCTACCGACAACGCCGGTGATTTGATCAGCGATTTGCAGCTGGTCTACAACAAGGCGCGTCAGGCTGCGATCACCCAAGAGATCTCGGAAATCGTCGGCGGCGCTGCCGCGGTTTAACGGTTCAAATATTCAGAGGATCCAGCTATGAGTAGCGGACGTATCGTTCAAATCATCGGCGCCGTTATCGACGTGGAATTCCCACGCGACAGCGTACCGAGCATCTACAACGCTTTGAGTGTAAAAAGCGATGCAGGCACCACTCTCGAAGTTCAGCAGCAGCTGGGCGACGGCGTGGTTCGTACCATTGCGATGGGTTCCACCGAGGGCTTGAAGCGCGGTCTGGAAGTCACCGACTCTGGCGCAGCCATCTCCGTACCGGTCGGTAAAGCGACTCTGGGCCGGATCATGGACGTACTGGGCAACCCGATCGACGAAGCTGGCCCGATCGCCACCGAAGAGCGCTGGGGCATTCACCGTCCTGCGCCAACCTTCGCTGAGCAAGCGGGCGGCAACGACCTGCTGGAAACCGGCATCAAGGTTATCGACCTGGTTTGCCCGTTCGCCAAGGGTGGTAAAGTTGGTCTGTTCGGTGGTGCCGGTGTAGGCAAAACCGTAAACATGATGGAACTGATCCGTAACATCGCCATCGAGCACAGCGGTTATTCCGTGTTCGCCGGTGTGGGTGAGCGTACTCGTGAGGGTAACGACTTCTACCACGAGATGAAGGACTCCAACGTTCTGGACAAAGTGGCACTGGTTTACGGTCAGATGAACGAGCCGCCGGGTAACCGTCTGCGCGTAGCACTGACCGGCCTGACCATGGCCGAGAAGTTCCGTGACGAAGGTAACGACGTTCTGCTGTTCGTCGACAACATCTATCGTTACACCCTGGCCGGTACTGAAGTATCCGCACTGCTGGGCCGTATGCCTTCCGCAGTAGGTTACCAGCCGACCCTGGCCGAAGAGATGGGTACTCTGCAAGAGCGTATCACTTCGACCAAAAACGGTTCGATCACCTCGATCCAAGCGGTATACGTACCTGCGGATGACTTGACTGACCCGTCGCCAGCGACCACCTTCGCCCACTTGGACGCCACCGTCGTTCTGTCCCGTGACATCGCTTCCCTGGGTATCTACCCAGCGGTCGATCCACTCGACTCGACTTCTCGCCAGCTGGACCCGAACGTAATCGGCCAGGACCACTACGATACCGCTCGCGGTGTACAGTACGTTCTGCAGCGTTACAAAGAACTGAAGGACATCATTGCGATCCTGGGTATGGACGAGCTGTCGGAAGCCGACAAGCAGTTGGTAAACCGTGCTCGTAAGATCCAGCGCTTCTTGTCGCAGCCGTTCTTCGTGGCTGAAGTCTTCACCGGTGCCTCGGGTAAATACGTTTCCCTGAAAGACACCATTGCTGGCTTCAAAGGCATCCTCAACGGTGACTACGACCACCTGCCAGAACAAGCGTTCTACATGGTCGGCGGCATCGAAGAAGCGATCGAGAAAGCCAAGAAACTGTAATCCCGGCGCCCGGCAACGGGCGCTAATTTAGGTTGAGGCAATCAGATGGCTATGACAGTCCATTGCGATATCGTCAGCGCGGAAGGAGAAATCTTTTCCGGCCTGGTCGAGATGGTGATTGCGCACGGTGCACTGGGTGATCTTGGTATCGCCCTGGGCCACGCGCCGCTGATCACTAATCTCAAGCCTGGCCCGATCCGCCTGGTCAAGCAGGGCGGGGAAGAGGAGGTGTATTACATCTCCGGTGGTTTCCTCGAGGTTCAGCCGAACATGGTCAAGGTTCTTGCCGACACCGTGCAACGAGCTGCCGACCTGGACGAAGCCTCCGCTCAGGAAGCCGTTAAGGCTGCCGAGAAGGCCTTGCATGAGCGGGGCGCGGAATTCGATTACGGTTCTGCTGCCGCACGTCTGGCCGAGGCTGCAGCTCAGCTGCGCACCGTCCAGCAGATCCGCAAGAAGTTTGGCCACTAACAGGCCATCACTTGTTGCGCGATTGATTAAAAAGGGTAGCCTCGGCTACCCTTTTTTCTTTTCCGATTTTCATAACCTGGTCGCAGCCGCTGACCATCCAGGATTGGTAGCCAGTCATGTCTCTTGAAATTGTTATCCTCGCTGCCGGCCAAGGCACTCGCATGCGCTCGGCACTGCCGAAAGTCCTGCATCCGATTGCCGGCAACTCGATGCTTGGCCATGTTATCCACAGCGCGCGGCAACTTGATCCACAGCGCATCCACGTGGTGATTGGCCATGGTGCCGACGCCGTACGTGAGCGACTGGCAGCCGATGATCTGAATTTCGTCCTGCAGGACAAACAGCTGGGTACTGGCCACGCGGTTGCTCAGGCAGTCCCGTTCATTGAATCCGACACCGTCCTGATTCTTTACGGCGACGTGCCGTTGATCGAAGTCGAGACTCTTCAACGTCTGCTCAAGCAGGTTGCACCGCAGCAATTGGGTTTGCTGACCGTTCAGCTGGATGATCCAACCGGCTATGGCCGCATCGTTCGTGATGCTGCCGGCAAGGTGACGGCTATCGTCGAGCAGAAAGACGCCAACGAAGCCGAGCGTGCGATCACTGAAGGCAACACCGGCATTCTCGCACTGCCGTTCGCGCAACTGGGCGGCTGGATGAGCCGTCTTTCCAACAACAACGCCCAGGGCGAGTACTACCTGACTGACGTGATTGCCATGGCAGTCAGTGATGGTCTGGTGGTGGCGACCGAGCAGCCTCACGATGCGATGGAAGTGCAGGGCGCCAATGATCGCAAGCAGCTTTCCGAGCTCGAGCGTCATTATCAACTGCGCGCGGGTCGTCGTTTGATGGCCCAGGGCGTGACCCTACGCGACCCGGCACGTTTCGATGTCCGCGGTGACATCACTGTCGGTCGCGATGTGCTGATCGACATCAACGTGATTCTCGAAGGCAAGGTTGTCATCGAAGATGACGTGGTGATCGGCCCGAACTGCGTGATCAAGGACAGCACTTTGCGCAAAGGCGTGGTGATCAAGGCGAACAGCCATATCGAAGGCGCGATCATGGGCGAAGGCAGCGATGCCGGTCCATTCGCGCGCCTGCGTCCCGGCTCCGTGCTGGAGGCTCGCGCGCATGTGGGTAACTTTGTCGAGCTGAAAAACGCTCACATGGGCGAAGGCGCCAAGGCCGGTCACTTGGCCTATCTGGGCGATGCCGAGATTGGCGCACGCACCAACATCGGTGCGGGCACTATCACGTGCAACTATGACGGTGCCAACAAGTGGAAAACCGTGTTGGGTGAGGATGTGTTCATCGGTTCCAACAACTCGTTGGTGGCGCCTGTGGATATCTCTAGCGGTGCGACCACTGCGGCCGGATCGACAATTACGCAGAATGTGGATAACGCGCAGTTGGCCGTAGGCCGTGCACGCCAGAAGAACATCGATGGCTGGAAGCGGCCAGAGAAAATCAAAAAGGCCTGAGTTATCCACAGTTCATGCCATCGTCTTCGCGGGCAAGCCTCGCTCCTACAGATTTCACGTCGTTCTCCGATAGTGAACAAATCCCGTAGGAGCGAGGCTTGCCCGCGAAGCTTTTATCCACAGACCTTTTTATCGCCTCGCGCTTGACGAAGTTTCGCCAATAGGTTTTGATTGCTTCCGTTATCTTTCGAATCGAAACTTACCAGGTCATGTCGAAGCGCAATACACCTCAACGCCGTCACAATATCCTCGCCTTGCTCAATGAGCAGGGCGAAGTCAGTGTTGATGAATTGGCCAAGCGCTTCGAAACCTCGGAAGTTACGATTCGCAAGGACCTGGCGGCGCTCGAAAGCAATGGTCTTTTGTTGCGCCGGTATGGCGGTGCGATCACCATGCCTCAGGAACTGGTCGCCGATATCGGGCAACCGGTTTCCAGGTACAAACAGGCGATCGCCCGTGCTGCCGTTGCGCGGATCCGCGAGCATGCCCGGATCATCATCGACAGTGGCAGTACCACGGCAGCGATGATTCCGGAACTTGGTCAGCAGCCGGGCCTGGTGGTGATGACCAACTCGCTTCATGTCGCCAACGCCTTGAGTGAACTCGAGCATGAACCGGTGCTGCTGATGACCGGCGGTACCTGGGACCCGCATTCCGAGTCTTTCCAGGGGCAGGTCGCCGAGCAAGTGCTGCGCTCTTACGATTTCGATCAGTTGTTCATCGGTGCCGACGGCATCGACCTGGTGCGCGGTACCACCACCTTCAATGAATTGCTGGGACTCAGCCGCGTCATGGCGGATGTTGCCCGCGAAGTGATCGTGATGGTGGAGTCCGACAAGATAGGCCGCAAGATTCCCAACCTGGAGCTGCCATGGAGCAGCGTCCATACCCTAATTACCGATGATCGCCTGCCGCTGGAGGCACGCGATCAGATACAAGCCCGCGGTATCACGCTGATATGCGCGGCTGTCAGTCAGGAGAAATAGCATGTGTGGAATTGTCGGTGCAGTCGCAGAACGTAACATCACTGCCATCCTCCTCGAAGGCCTCAAGCGCCTGGAATACCGTGGCTATGACAGCGCCGGTGTGGCGGTCTATACCAATGACCAACAGCTCGAGCGCATGCGTCGTCCGGGTAAAGTCAGCGAACTGGAACTGGCGCTCGAAGCCGAGCCGCTGGCCGGTCGCCTGGGCATCGCCCACACTCGCTGGGCCACTCACGGTGCGCCGTGCGAGCGCAACGCTCACCCGCATTTTTCCGGTGATTTGGCGGTGGTGCACAACGGCATCATCGAGAACTACGAAGCCCTGCGCGAACAACTCAAGGCATTGGGTTACGTGTTCACATCGGACACCGACACTGAAGTCATCGCCCACCTGCTGAACCACAAACTCAAGGATCTGAACGACCTGACCGTGGCCCTCAAGGCCACTGTTAAAGAGTTGCACGGTGCTTACGGCCTGGCCGTGATCAGCGCTCGGCAACCGGATCGCCTGCTCGCCGCTCGCAGTGGCAGCCCGCTGGTGATCGGCCTTGGCCTGGGTGAAAATTTCCTCGCTTCCGACCAATTGGCCCTGCGCCAGGTCACTGACCGCTTCATGTACCTGGAAGAAGGCGATATCGCCGAAATTCGTCGCGATAGCGTGCAGATCTGGGACGTTAGCGGCAAGGTCGTAGAGCGCCAAACCGTGCAGTACCGTGACGGTGCCGACGTGGCTGACAAGGGCGAGTTCCGCCACTTCATGCTCAAGGAAATCCACGAACAACCGGCTGTGGTGCAGCGTACCCTCGAAGGTCGTCTGAGCCCGGACGGTGTGTTGGTGCAAGCTTTCGGCCCACAGGCTGCCGAGCTGTTCGCCAAAGTGCGCAACGTGCAGATTGTCGCCTGCGGCACCAGCTACCACGCCGGCATGGTCGCCCGTTACTGGCTGGAAGAGCTGGCCGGCATCCCGTGCCAGGTCGAAGTCGCCAGCGAATTCCGCTATCGCAAAGTCGTAGTGCAGCCAGACACCCTGTTCGTGACCATTTCCCAGTCCGGCGAAACCGCCGACACCCTGGCTGCGCTGCGCAACGCCAAGGAGCTGGGCTTCCTCGCCAGCCTGGCGATCTGCAACGTCGGCATCAGCTCGCTGGTGCGTGAGTCCGACCTGACCTTGCTGACCCAGGCCGGTCGCGAAATCGGCGTGGCCTCGACCAAAGCCTTCACCACTCAATTGGTTGGCCTGCTGTTGCTGACGCTGTCCCTGGGTCAAGTGCGCGGCACTTTGGCCAAAGGCGTCGAAGCCACCCTGGTCGAAGAACTGCGTCGCCTGCCGACCCGTCTTGGCGAAGCCCTGGCCATGGACAGCACTGTGGAGAAAATCGCCGAGTTGTTCGCCGAGAAGCATCACACCCTGTTCCTCGGTCGTGGCGCGCAATTCCCGGTAGCGATGGAAGGTGCCCTGAAACTTAAGGAAATCTCCTACATCCACGCTGAAGCTTACCCGGCCGGCGAACTGAAACACGGCCCGTTGGCGCTTGTGGATAACGACATGCCGGTCGTGACCGTGGCGCCCAACAACGAACTGCTGGAGAAGTTGAAGTCCAACCTCCAGGAAGTGCGCGCCCGTGGTGGCCAGCTGATCGTCTTCGCAGACGAACAGGCCGGCATGACCAACGGCGAAGGCACCCACGTTGTGCACATGCCGCACATCCACGACATTCTGTCGCCGATCCTCTACACCATCCCGCTGCAGTTGCTGTCGTACTACGTCGCGGTGTTGAAGGGCACAGACGTTGACCAGCCGCGCAACCTGGCGAAGTCAGTCACCGTGGAATAAGTTATCCACAGCTGAATCGAGGGGCAAGGTTCCTGTTGTTCACAGGACCTTGCCCCTTTTACATTCAGCTCAGAATTTTTCCTCTATCAATCGCAGTGGATAATCCGGCTCTCGATAGCTGCCTGGCTTCTGGCGTTTGGGCAACTTCACGGGCTCCCTCGGAACATCCTTATAGGGAATGCGGCTGAGCAGGTCGGTGATGATGTTCAGGCGAGCCCGTCGCTTGTCATTGGAGTTGGCCACGAACCAGGGGGCATGTTCGGTGTCGGTCATCTTGAACATGTCGTCACGGGCGCGTGAATAGTCGTACCAGCGGCTGTATGACTTGAGATCCATGCCGGTGAGCTTCCAGATTTTGCGTCCATCCTTGATGCGTGCCTGGAGACGTCGTGTCTGTTCCTCTTGGCTGACCTCCAGCCAATATTTGATCAGGATGACGCCTGAATCGACGATTGCACGTTCCACCAACGGAATCGACTTCAGGAAACGGTCAACCTGCTCCTGGGTGCAGAACCCCATCACACGCTCAACGCCCGCACGGTTGTACCAACTGCGATCGAAGATCACCACTTCGCCAGCCGCCGGCAGATGCGGCAGGTACCGCTGGACATACATCTGGGTTTTCTCACGTTCGGTCGGCGCGCTCAACGCCACCACCCGAAAGATACGTGGGCTCACCCGTTCAGTCAGGGCCTTGATTGTCCCTCCCTTGCCGGCACCGTCGCGGCCCTCGAAAACAATGCACACCTTGATCCCTTTTTGCCTTACCCACTCCTGCAATTTGACGGTTTCGACGTGCAGTCGGCGCAGTTCTTCCAGGTAGTCCTTGTTAGACATCTTCGAGCTGTCGGCAGCGTTCTGCTTAAGCGGGCGCTTCTTATCCTTTGCCATAATCAAGACCTCGCAAATTCCCGGTTATGTCAGACTAGATTGTTTTGAACGCCGTATTGGATTCGCAGCCTGACGGTAGCGATTATCTGAGTAGAGGACATACCCAGTGGACCGATTCCAGGAAATGCAGGTCTTCGCCGCCGTCGCCCAGGACCAGGGTTTTTCGGCTGCGGCGCGGCGTTTGGGCCTGTCGGCGGCCAGTGTTACCCGTGCCGTGGCCGCGCTGGAAAAACGCATTGGCACACGGTTGCTGACGCGCACCACCCGCAGCGTGCATTTGAGCGAGGCGGGTCAGCGGTATCTCGAAGACTGTAGGAGGATTCTTGCCGAGGTGCAGGAAGCGGAGGATTCAGCTGCGGGCAGTCATGCCGAACCCCGTGGGCAACTGACGATCACCGCGCCGGTGTTATTTGGCGAGTTGTTCGTTACGCCGGTAATGGTGAGTTATCTGAAGCAGTTTCCTGAAGTCTGCATCAACGGCTTGCTGGTCGATCGGGTGGTGAGCATGGTCGAGGAGGGGATTGATGTGGCTGTGCGCATCGGTGAGTTGCCCGACAGCAACCAGCACGCGATCCGCGTTGGCGAAGTACGGCGGGTGATTTGCGCTGCTCCGCCATTTTTGGAGGCGCAAGGCAGGCCGGTGCATCCTCAGGATCTGGCGCGTGCACCGGTTATTTCGACGTCCGCTATTGGTCAGCTTAAAAGCTGGCCTTTTCAGGATGCGCGCGAGCCACTCAGCGTGCGGGTTGAATCGCGATTGGTGGTGACGGCGAATCAGGCAGCCATTACGGCTGCGTGTCTCGGGCTGGGATTCACCCGTGTCCTGTCTTATCAAGTCGCCAGTAAAGTCGCTTCCGGCGAACTGGAAATCGTATTGGCTGACTTCGAACTGCCGCCATTGCCCATCCATGTGGTGTATCAGGGCGGCCGCAATGCGCCGGCCCGGATTCGCAGTTTTGTCGACTTCACGGTGAAAGCGCTGCGCGAACACCCGGCCTTGCAGGGCTGATGGGTTATTGCACTGGCTGAAATAATTGATTGCGTTTGCTGGTTATTCTGTTGTTTTGGTTGGGGGTGGAAGATGGCTCCCATCGGCGCTGATCGTTTCAGAACGGCGCCACCACCCAGCGGAGTCGACCATGCAAGCGATCAAACTCTACAACTTCCCACGTTCCGGCCATGCTCACCGTGTGGAGCTGATGTTATCCCTGCTGCAACTGCCGACCGAGCTGATCCTGGTCGATATGGCCAAGGGCGCGCACAAACAGCCGGATTACCTGGCGATCAACCCGTTCGGACAGGTCCCGGCCATCGACGATCAAGGCGTGGTGCTGGCCGATTCCAACGCGATTCTGGTTTACCTGGCGAAAAAATACGGTAACGGTCGCTGGCTGCCAGACGACCCGCTCGGTGCCGCCAAGGTTCAACGCTGGTTGTCAGTGGCGGCTGGACCGATTGCCTTTGGCCCGGGCCGGGCCCGGCTGATCACGGTGTTTGGCGCGCCTTACAGGGCTGAAGAGACGATCGCTTACGCCCACGTCTGGCTCAAACTGATCGATCAGGAACTGGCGGATACGGTTTACCTGACCGGCAGCGAGCCGACCATTGCCGACGTGGCCGCCTACAGTTACATCGCCCACGCACCGGAAGGCAACGTGTCGCTCGAGGACTACGCCAACGTACGAGCCTGGCTGGCGCGCATCGAAGCCTTGCCAGGGTTTGTCGGCATGCCGCGCACTGTCGCCGGCCTGCAAAAAACTGCCTGATACCTGCGGCCCGGCATTGTCGGGCCGTTCACACTGCGCCTGGCGCGCACGGGAGAAGCCGTAATGGACCAGTCACCTTGGCACGCGGGCGAAAAACAGTTGCAGGCACACGTCGGTGTTGCCCAGCGAATGGAGGAGTTGGGTCGTAGGGTGGTTCGCACTGAGATGCCGGACCAACACCGCAAATTCTATGAGCAACTGCCGTTCATGCTGTACGGCGCAGTGGACATCGACGGCAATCCTTGGGCGAGCATTCTTGAAGGGCAACCGGGTTTCGCTCATTCGCCCCAGCCAGGTGCGCTGCAATTCAACAGCTTGCCGGGGGCGGATGACCCGGCGCAATTGACTGATGGCGCGGCGATCGGCTTGTTGGGGATCGAACTGCACACGCGGCGGCGCAACCGCCTCAATGGTCGCGTCGGCGCCGTGACGGCGAATGGCTTCGGCGTAACGGTCGAACAGTCCTTCGGCAACTGCCCGCAATACATTCAATTGCGGCAGTTTCGTTCGGTGCCGCTGGCGGATCCCTCGACGCGCATCGCGCAGCACCTGGGCGCTCTGGATGACGCTGCCAAAGCCATGATTGCCGACGCCGATACCTTCTTCGTCGCCAGTTATGTGGATGTGGACGGCCGACGTTCGGTGGACGTTTCCCACCGTGGCGGTCAGGCCGGTTTCGTACACGTGGAAGGTAATCGTCTGACCATCCCGGACTTCGCCGGCAATCTGTTCTTCAATACCCTGGGCAACCTGTTGATCAATCCACGGGCGGGCTTGCTGTTTATCGACTTCAACTCCGGCGACCTGCTGCACCTCAGCGGTCGTACCGAAATCATCCTTGAAGGCCCCCAAGTAGAAGCCTTTCAAGGCGCCGAGCGTCTGTGGACATTCGAGGTGGAGCAGGTGGTGCGTCGGCCCGCAGCACTGGCTCTGCGCTGGCGCTTCGACGGCGTATCGCCCACCAGTTTGCTGACGGGCACCTGGGAGCAGGCCAACGCACGCCTGCAAGCCCGGGCGCTGGGTGATCATTGGCGGCCGCTGCGGGTGGTGCGCATCGAAGCGGAAAGCCACAACATCCGCTCGATCTATCTGGAGCCCGCCGATGGCGCCGGGTTGCCGCTGTTTCAAGCGGGGCAGCATCTACCGCTGCGGTTCAACATTGGCGGCGAGGTGCATATCCGCACCTATAGCCTGTCGAGCGCGCCGTCCGATGACTTTTTCCGCATCAGCGTGAAGCGAGAAGGGCGGGTGTCTTCGCATCTGCATGAGCAGGTTCGTGTCGGTGACCTGCTGGAAGCCCGCGCGCCTCAAGGGCATTTCACCGTGGCAACCCATGAGCGTCGGCCGCTGGTGTTGTTGGCCGCCGGCGTAGGCATTACGCCTTTGCTGTCGATGGTGCGGGAGGTGGTGTATCAAGGCCTGCGCACCCGACACATTCGGCCTACATGGTTTTTTCAGAGTTCTCGCACGCTGGCGGATCAACCGTTTCGCTCCGAGCTGGATCGTTTGCTGGATGACGCCGGTGATTCGGTGCGGGTGCTGCGTCTGCTCAGTCAGCCGGAGGCCGATGCTCAGGAGGGCGAGGACTTTGACCTGACCGGACGGATAGACGCCGCGTTGCTGAAGAACATCCTTGAAGTGGAGGACTACGATCAGCTCGATTTTGTACTCTGCGGGCCGGGCAGTTTTACCCAGGGGCTGTACGACAGCCTGCGGGAACTGGACATCCGTGACAGCAGGATTCACGCCGAGACCTTCGGCCCGTCGACCTTGCGTCGCCGGCCGGACCCCGACGCGGTGGTCATCGAGCAACCGCCCGCCGCGACCACGTCAGTGCCGGTGGTGTTCGAGCGTTCGGCCAAAGAAGCTCGCTGGCAACCCGACGGCGGCAGTTTGCTGGAGTTGGCGGAAAGCCGCGGTTTGCGCCCGGAGTTCAGTTGCCGCGGCGGTTCCTGCGGGACCTGTAAGACTCGCCTGATCAGCGGTCAGGTGAATTATCCACAGCCACCAGCGGAAGTGCCGGAAGTAGGACATGTCCTGATTTGTTGTGCGATTCCGGCGCAGGGCTCGCAGCCTTTGGTGCTCGACCTGTAGCATCTGACGCGGCGTGTAGGAGCGAGCGATGCGGCGCCCCGACTTGCCCGCGAAGCTTTTGGCGGAGTTTAGGACGCCTTCGCGGGCAAGCCTCGCTCCTACAAATATGAGATTCAGGCTTAGGAGTTTTATGGTTTTTCTCGCTCGCCTGTCAGGCTTGCTGGTGATGCTGGCTTTGCTTAGCGGTTGCGAACAACAGGACGCACCGCCGCTCGATCAGCAACTTTATGTATGGCAACGACAATGGACGCCGGCCCACGAAGCCGCACTCAAAGACAGCCGTGCGGACTTTTCGACCTTGCGGGTGTTGGCCTTGCAAGCATTCCCCAAGGCGGGCTGGAACCGGGCGCGAATCGACCCGGTGCTGCTCAAACGGGATGGCTGGCCGCTGATTGCGGTGATTCGTCTCGATGGCCAGCTCAAGTCGCTGGATCAGGACGAGGTCGCTGCGCAGATCCAGCAAGTGCTCAGCGATTGGCAGGCGCAAGGGCTGGTGCTCTCCGGCGTGGAAATCGACCACGATGCCGGGAACGCTCGGCTACCGGCTTATCGGAAATTCCTCACGGACTTGCGCGCGGTGCTGCCGGCTTCCATGCCGTTGAGCATTACTGCGCTGCCGGCGTGGCTCGACAGTCCTGAACTGCCTGCATTGTTATCCACAGTCGATAGCAGCGTGTTGCAGGTGCATGCGGTGAGCGACCCGCGCATGGGATTGTTTGATCCGGATCAGGCCAGAAAATGGGCCAGCGCCTGGAGCCGCATCACTTCGAAACCTTTTTATCTGGCGCTGCCGGCCTATGGCGTAGCGTTGTTGCCGCAGGCCGGCGGCGCACTCGACGTGGAAAGCGAAGTGCCCATTGAGCGCGTCGGCGAGCGCCGGGAATTGCTGGCCGATCCGCAGCAACTGAGCACACTTGCCACCCAGTTGCGCGACGATCCGCCGGCTCATCTGGCCGGGCTGATCTGGTTTCGCCTGCCATTGGTCAATGATCGCCGGGCCTGGAGCCTGACGACCTTGCGCGCCGTGGCCCGTGGCGATGCCCTCGATAGTCGCCTGACGCTGAAACTCTCGGCGCAGGATGGCCTCTATGACGTCAGCATCAGCAATCAAGGCAACCTCGACAGTGCCTGGCCCGAACGCCTGACGCTCGCCGCGCGAGGTTGTGAGGGCGCCGATGCCCTGGCCGGTTATGCGTTGCAACAAAGCCCGGATCTGCTTACCTTCACCCGCCTGCGCGACGGTCGGATCCCGGCCGGTGGGCAGCGCGCCATCGGTTGGGCGCGCTGCACAAACATTGATCAAGGAGGTTCGAATGTTCACCCGTAACTGGCCCCGCCATTTGCTTTGCCTGAGCCTCGGTTTTCCACTGGGTTCGGCAGTGGCCTGCGGGCCGGATTTCCCCATGCGCCTGCTCGACAACCGGGGCCAGTCGCTGGCGGAGCTGCCGGAAGGCAACTTCCGGTTCGAGATCAGTCGTCTCGGGCAGGCGATTACGGGTTTGAAGAACGTCAGCGAAGTCGTCTACAGCATGGACGCGCCTGACTATGCCGTGCAGCGCGACGACGCCGAACAGGCTGGTTTGACGGCGCAGCAGCAGGCGTTGGTCAAACAACTGCGCACGCTGAGCGATGCTCATCAGGTCGAGGCGCAGGGCGCAAGTCTGCCGACCGAGCTCAGGCTCTATCTGGCGGGCGCCGTGGCGTTCAGCGCCGGTGACCATGGATTGGCCGCCGATTACTTCCAGAAAGTGCTCGCATTGCCGGCGGATCAACGCGCGTTGCGCAGCACCTGGGCCGCTTACTCGCTGGGCCGGGCGCTGTTTGCCATGAGCAGCGAAGCGGACGCCGCACCCGATCTGCTGACGCAGTCGCGAAAGGCCTTTGAGCAGGCGCGCCAGTTGAGCATCGACGGCTTCAGCGACCCATTGGAGCTGGGCGTCGCCAGCCTCGGCGAAGAGGCGCGTGTCGCTCGCACGGCGGGCGATTGGGACAACGCTATAAAACTCTACGCCACGCAAAACCTCCACGGTTCCGTAGTGGGTTACACCTCATTGAAGCTGTTGATGGCCGATCTGGCGGCGATGCCTGACGAGCAACTGGCCGCGTTGCTTAAAGGAAAACCGGTGCAGCAGCTGGTCACGGCGTCGCTGATCAGCCGGTTGGGTTGGTCATTTGGTGATCAACCGCCGAGCGAGCAAAAACTGATCAAGCTGCTGCAGAACAGCACGCGCGGCAGCCTCGACAATGCTGATCGGCTGGCGGCCGTGAATTATCAACAGGGCGATTACGCCAGCGCCAAGGCCTTCCTTGAACACGCCGGCGACGGTGGCCTGGCGTGGTGGCTGCGGGCGAAACTGGCGATGCGCGAGGGTGATAAGACGGCTGCCGCCGCCGCGTACGCCAAGGCTGCCCAGGCCTTCCCGCAGAACGAATCCTGGGGCGAGCGACGGACGCCGGACTGGGATTTCGAAACGCTTCAGCCCAAGTGTCGTGTCGAGGGGGAAAGCGCGATCCTGGCGTTGCAACGTGGGGATTATTTGCAGGCATTCGATCAGCTCTATCGCAGCAACGACATTTATTGGTTCGACGCTGCGACCGTCGCTGAGCGTGTGCTGACCGTCGATGAACTCAAGCATTACGTCGACACTCAAGTGCCGGCGCCGCCAGCACTGACTCAGGAGGATCGCGATAACTACGTGCCGTTGTCGGTGGCGGCGAAGTTGCGCAACCTGCTGGGGCGGCGATTGTTGCGTGAGGGCCGTTATGACGAGGCGCCAGGCTATTTCGATAATGCCGACTTGCAGGCCAAGGCCAAGTGGTACGGGGAGTTGCGCCACGACGCCGAGTCGAAATGGTGGCCAACCAAACGGGCATTCGCTTATTACCATGCCGCGACAGTGGCTCGTTTCGACGGAATGGAGCTGTTGGGCTACGAGATGTCTCCGGATTACGCCACTTTCGGTGGCAATTACAGTCTCAAGACTCCCGAGCTCAAGGTCGGCCCATTAATGGCCGAGGGTGAGGTGAAACGGCAGCAAGCCACGTTGGCGCAACCTGATGAGCGTTTCCATTACCGGTTTGTTGCCACCGCGCTGGCGAGTAAAGCGGCTGATCTTTTGCCCCACAGCAGCCAGGCTTTCGCGTCGGTGCTGTGCAAGGCTTCGTCGTGGGGGACGAGCCTGCAAGAGCAAAGCGCGTTCTACCGTCGTTATGTCGAGGAAGGCCCGTATGTCGTCTGGGCGGGTGATTTCGGTCACCAATGCCAGGACCCGGATTTTCAGCGCGCCGACAAGCGCTACGTCACCCAGGTCACCGACGCCGTGCGCTCCGAGCTGCGGCCTTACAAAAAAACTTTGCAGATCGGCGGTGTGTTGGCGGTCACGGCAGCGGCATTGTTACTGATCAATCGTCGCCGCCGTAAGTCGCAGTAAGGTTCAAACCTGTTGAACAAAGGTCAGTCGCAGGGCAAAACCAATCAACAGGCTGCCAAACAACCACTGCTGTACGCGCTGGGCCGAAGGACTGCGTTGCAGCCAACGGCCAAGCGCGGCGCCGGCCAAGGCGTACGCGCTGTCGAACAACAAACCGACACTGACCAGCACCACGCCCAGGGTCGCGAATTGTGCGAGCACCGGCCCTGCATGCGGATCGATAAACTGCGGCAGCAGCACCGAGCAGAACAGCAGCGCCTTGGGGTTCAGCAGGTTGGTCAACAATCCGCGCTGAATGGCTTCGCGCCAACGAGGTTTTCCACAGGCTGAATCTGCGCCGTTCAGGCTCGGGAGCATCGTGGTCCGCAGGCATTGAATGCCGATCCACAACAGGTACGCGGCCCCGGTCAGGCGCACCAAATCGAACGTCCAGGGCGCAGCCTTGAACAGTGCCGCCAGCCCCAGTGCCGCCAACGCCACATGACAACCCCGGGCAATGCCCAATCCCACCGCCGTGGCCAGCGCCGCGCCTTTGCCCTGACGAGCGCCGGTTTGCAGCAGCAGAATCATGTCCGGGCCTGGGAGCAGGTAAACCACTGCCAGCGCCATGAAAAACAGCCAAAGCCCCGCCATGCTGCACCCCTTTCGTTGTCGATTCGGTAGCGCCAGTCTAGGGCTGAAGCACAGGGCAGGTGGTTGCGTAGTTTGCTTCTAAACAGTCTTGAATTGGCATAACCTGCCATTCTTTGACGCATGAACCATCAGGATCTACCAAGCATGAAACTGGACGCTTACGACCGAAAAATTCTCGCGGCCCTGCAACGTGACGGTCGTCTGAGCAACGTACAACTGGCGGATGAAATCGGTCTGTCCGCGTCCCCCTGTTTGCGTCGGGTGCGGATGCTGGAGGAGGCCGGGGTGATTCGCGGCTATCAGGCCAACCTGGACCGCGATGAAGTCGGGTTGGGGCTGACGGTGTTTGTCGGGGTCAAGGTCGAACGCCACAACGACGAACAGGCCGAAGCCTTCCGTGTGGCGGTGATGGCGTTGCCCGAAGTGATTTCGGCGTTTCTGGTGTCAGGGGAATCGGATTTTCTGTTGCAGGTGGTGGTGCCGGATTTGCGTGCTTATGACCGCTTTCTCACCGGGCGGTTGCTGAAGTTGCCGGGCGTGAGCGACATCCGCAGCAACTTTGCGATTCACACTGTGAAAACGCCGGGCGCGTTGCCTCTAGAGCATTTGCCGCTTTAAACCGAGTTGCCCCCTTCGCGAGCAAGCCCGCTCCCACATGTGATCTGTGGCGTACACAAAACCAGTGTGGGAGCGGGCTTGCTCGCGAAGGCGGTAGGCCCGGCACCGAAAACCTCCAGCCCTACATCTGCGTCGCCATCCCCTCCACATTCATCGCCGCCTGGCGCAACGCCTCGGAGCGGGTCGGGTGTGGATGACAGGTCAGGGCAATATCTTCAGCCGAAGCACTGAACTCCATAGCCACGCAATATTCGCCAATCATTTCACTGACGCTCGGGCCTACCAGGTGCACGCCAAGAATCTCGTCGGTGCGCTCATCGGCCAGCACTTTGGCGAAGCCTTCAGTCTCGTGGTTGATCTTCGCCCGGCTGTTGGCGGTGAAGGGGAATTTACCGACCTTGTACGCGCGGCCCTCAGCCTTGAGTTGCTCTTCGGTCTTGCCGACGCTGGCCAGCTCCGGCCTGGTGTAAATGACGTTGGGGATCAGGTCGTAGTTGACCTCGCCTGCCTTGCCGACGATCTGCTCGATACAGGCCATGGCTTCATCTTCGGCCTTGTGCGCAAGCATCGGCCCCGACGTGACATCGCCGATGACCCACACGCCTGCCGCTTCAGTGCGATGACCCTTGTTGGCGAGCATGCCGCGTTTATCCGTGGCGAGGCCAACGTTCTCCAACCCCAGTCCCTCGGTGTAAGGCCGGCGCCCGATGGCGACCAGCACGTAATCGGCTTCGAGTAGTTCGGCAGTGCCGCCGGCGGCCGGTTCTACGCTGAGCTGAACGCCGTTCGCCGAGGTCGTGGCGCGGGTGACTTTCGAACTCAGCTTGAAGCTGATGCCTTGCTTGCTCAACGAACGTTGCAGGGTTTTGCCCGCTTCGCCGTCCACACCAGGGCAGATCCGGTCGAGAAACTCGACCACGGTCACCTGTGCGCCCAAACGCCGCCACACCGAGCCCAATTCCAGGCCAATGACTCCGGCGCCAATCACCACCAGATGCTTGGGCACTTCGGACAAAGAAAGCGCACCTGTGGAATCGAGGATGCGCGTGTTGTCGATGTCCACGCCGGGCAGGGGAGTGGGCTCGGAGCCGGTGGCAATGATGATGTCCTTGGCGCTCAGCTCAGTCTTGCCGCCCTGGCTGTCCGTTACCGTGACTTTGCCCGGCCCGTCGATATGGCCCCAGCCCTTGATCCAGTCGACCTTGTTTTTGCGGAACAGAAACTCGATGCCCTTGGTCAGTCCGGCAACACTGTCATCCTTCTGCTTCATCATTTGCGCGAGGTTCAGCGTGGGTTTGACCTCGATACCGAGGTTGGCAAATTCCGCACCCATGGCCGCGTCATACAATTCAGAAGCATGCAGCAATGCCTTGGACGGCATGCAACCGACGTTCAGGCAAGTGCCGCCGAGGGTGGCGCGGCCTTCGACACAGGCGGCTTTAAGGCCCAACTGGCCGGCGCGAATCGCCGCGTTATAGCCGCCGGGGCCTCCGCCCAGTATCACGACGTCATAGTTGCTCATGGATGTACTCCTGAATTGGATGGGAATCGGGCTGGATAAACGTAGTTCCTGAATAAAATTACGAGCGTAATATGTGCGCAGCCACGCCTTTCGGTCAAGGCTTCAGCCAAGCGACAGGTTGAGCGTCTTTAGATAAAGAGATTTAGTACGAAAATTTCACGGCTTTCGTTATATCGTAACGAATTGCGACGTGAGCAAAGAAAATCACTGGGGTGGTATGCAAGTCGATCTCGAGATTGAGGGCGCAACGGTAGCCGGGCTGCCGCGCTTTCAGCAGGCAGTCTTTCAAGGGCGGCGATTGCGGCAGTTGGCAATCGGCCTCGGCGCGCTCGCAGGGGCAGGCTGGGTGCTGGCGTTTTTCGTCGGGCTGTTTGCACCGCAGTCGCTTTGGCCTGCGGTGCTGGTCAATCAGAGCGCCGGTTTGCTGGTGCTGGTCGCCGGGCTGCAATCGGCGTGGTGGGTGACGCAGTGGCGTGAAAGGGCGATGCACCCGGCGATGCTCCCTGTGGAAGTCGTCGCTGAAACGCCGCCAGTGGGCTGGTATGAACGGCTGCTGGAGCGGATCAGCCAGCGATGGTTGCGGCTGCTGGCGCAGATCGGCGCTTCGACGCTGTGGCTTGGCGCTTGGGCGCTGCTGGTAGTGTTCAGCATCAATCAAGTCTGGAACCTGGCCCTGCCTCCCGCTGCGCTCGGTTTTTCCGCGAGTGTCGCGGCGGCATTGTCGTTACTGCTGGCCTTCGGTTTGCTGGTGCTGGAGCGACAACTTGCCCAGGAAAACGTGGCCCAGTGGCCCGAAGCAGGTTCGCTTGCGCAGCTGACGCGCGTGGCAATCATCTGTCTTGTGCTGGGCGCGCTGTGCCTGTTGTTCGGCAGCGAAGCGTCGGTTTGGCCGGTACGTCTGGCTGTACTGATTGGCCTGCTGCCGGGTCTGGTTGCGGTTGAACTGCTGCTACGCGCGGTGTTGTCACTGTTCAGTCCGCAGCGTGAACAACTCGAACCTGCGTTGCTGGCGCGAAGTTTCGTCGCTGACATGCTGCGCTGGCCACCCCAACCGTTGCTGGCGCTGCAACACGAATTACATAACCGCTTCGGCATCGATCTGCGACAGATCTGGGCCTTCACTTACATGCGCCGGGCATTCGTTCCGGTGCTGGCGGTGGTGGCACTGGTCGGTTGGTCGCTCACTGGCATTCACGAAATTTCCCTGCAAGGGCGGGGCATCTATGAGCGTTTCGGCAAACCGGTGGAGGTCTTCGGCCCCGGTTTGCACGCAGGTCTGCCATGGCCGCTGGGTCGAGTGTTGAGTGTCGAGAACGGCGTGGTCCACGAGTTGGCCACCAGTGTTGGCGAAGCGACGGCGCCGATTGTGGCTGAACCGGCTGAAGGTCCGGCGCCGACGACGGCCAATCGCTTGTGGGACGCCAGTCATGTGAACGACAAGTCTCAGGTGATTGCCAGCAGTCGCGCCGACAAACAGAGCTTCCAGATCGTCAACATGGACGTGCGTTTTGTCTATCGCATCGGCCTCACGGATCAAGCGGCGTTGGCCGCGACGTACAACAGCGCCAACGTGCCGGCACTGATCCGCAGCACCGCCAGCCGGATTCTGGTGCACGACTTCGCGTCTCGTACCCTCGACGGTCTGCTCGGTGAGGACAGGGTAGGGCTCGCCGAAGAGATTGGCCGCGCGGTGCAAGCGGACCTGGAAAAACTCGACAGCGGCGTGGAGATTCTCGCGACTGTGGTTGAAGCGATTCACCCACCGGCCGGCGCGGCCAACGCTTATCACGGTGTGCAAGCGGCGCAAATTGCTGCGCAGGCCTTGATCTCGCGTGAGCGCGGCGCAGCTGCAGAGGCCACTAATCAGGCGCAATTGCAGGCCAGCATCGCACGGGATCAAGCGACGGCCAGCGCGCGTGAAATCAATGCGGCTGCGCAAGCGGCCGATCTGAAATTCAGCGCCGAGCAAAAAGCCTACGCCAGCGCGGGCCAGGCTTTCGTGCTGGAACAGTATTTCAGCCAGCTCTCCCAAGGCCTGACCAACGCCAGGTTGCTGGTTCTCGATCATCGTCTGGGCGGCAGCGGCAACGCGCCGACCATCGACCTCCGTACTTTCACGCTGCCGGTTGACCCTGCATCGGCGCGTAAAACTGCTCAGCCAGGAGCTGCCAATTGAGCCAGTCGCACACTCACGATCACGATGATCACGCCGGCCACGATCACGGTCATGGCGGGCATCATCACGGGCATCACCATCACCACCACGGCGATCCGCAGGAAGCGGGTCCATTCCCGTGGCGGCGCATGGGGTGGGCGGCGTTGCTGGTGGCGTTTGCCATCGCCGCCGCGAGCCTGGTGCAGGTGCGCTCCGGCGAAGCCACGGTGATCACGCGCTTCGGTAATCCGTCGCGGGTGTTGCTGGAGCCGGGGCTGGGCTGGCGTTGGCCCGCGCCTTTTGAAGCGGCGATTCCGGTCGATCTGCGTTTGCGCACCACGTCCAGTGGTTTGCAGGATGTGGGTACGCGCGACGGTTTGCGCATCATCGTTCAGGCTTACGTGGCGTGGCAGGTGCAAGGCGATCCGGACAATGTGCAGCGCTTCATGCGCGCCGTGCAGAATCAGCCGGACGAAGCGGCGCGGCAGATTCGCACCTTCGTCGGCTCGGCGCTGGAAACCACGGCCAGCAGTTTTGACCTGGCCAATCTGGTGAACACCGATGCCAGCCAGGTGCACATCGCTGATTTTGAAGCGCAGTTGCGTCAGCAAATCGATCAGCAGTTACTCGCCACTTATGGCGTTCGTGTGCTGCAAGTCGGCATCGAACGATTGACCTTGCCGTCGGTGACCCTGACCGCCACCGTCGATCGCATGCGCGCCGAGCGTGAAACAATCGCCACCGAACGCACGGCCATCGGCAAACGTGAAGCGGCGCAAATTCGCTCTGCTGCCGAGCGTGATGCGCGAATCGTCCAGGCCGATGCCACGGTAAAAGCTGCCGACATCGAAGCTCAATCCCGGGTCGAAGCCGCACAGATTTACGGCCGTGCTTACGCGGGTTCGCCGCAGTTGTATAACTTGCTGCGCTCCCTCGACACCTTGGGCACCATCGTCACGCCTGGAACAAAACTGATTCTGCGCACCGATGCCGCGCCGTTCCGGGTGTTGGTTGACGGCCCGCCGACACTCGATAACAAGTCCGGATCGCAGCCATGAGTTTGGTTCCACGTGGAACAAATGAGTTAAGTAGCCCCTGGATTCAGGCCGGGCGATTGGCTTTTCTCGCCCTGTATGCGGTGACAGTCTTGGCCGCGTTGGCGTGGGCATTCTCCAACGTGCGGCAAATCGACCCGCAAAATCGCGCGGTGGTGTTGCACTTTGGTGCGCTGGATCGCATTCAGAATGCCGGCCTGCTGTTGGCGTGGCCGAGGCCGTTCGAGCAGGTGGTTTTGTTGCCGGCGGCAGATCGGGTGATCGAGCGTCGGGTCGATAATCTACTGCGCAGCGATGCCGCGCTGCAGGCCGACCGAGCAGCCACTTTCGCCACGCCGCTCAGTGATGCGCTGGCAGGTTCCGGTTATCTGCTGACGGGTGACGCAGGTGTGGTGCAACTGGATGTGCGGGTGTTTTACAAAGTCACCGAACCGTATGCGTTCGTTGTTCAAGGTGAACATGTGCTGCCGGCACTGGATCGGCTGGTGACTCGCAGCGCCGTGGCACTCACCGCCGCACGAGATCTGGACACCATCCTGGTGGCGCGCCCGGAGTTGATCGGCGCGGATAATCAAGCGGCGGAAAGACGCGAACGCCTGCGCGGGGATTTGGTACAAGGCATCAATCAACGACTCGCGCAATTGACTGCAACGGGGCAGGGACTGGGGATCGAAGTGGCGCGCGTGGATGTGCAGTCGAGTCTGCCAGGACCTGCGGTCAATGCTTTCAACGCCGTTCTGACGGCAAGTCAGCAAGCCGATAAAGCCGTGGCCAATGCCCGCACTGAAGCCGAGAAACTCACCCAGGCCGCCAACGAGCAAGCCGACCGTGCGCTGCAAGTCGCCCACGCTCAAGCCAGCGAACGGCTGGCCAAAGCCTCCGCCGACACGGCCACGGTATTGAGCTTGGCCAAGGCGCAACAACAAGGCACCGACCCGCAAATGCTGTTGCGCATTTACCGCGAGCGCTTGCCAAAAATCCTCGGTCAGGCCGGCTCGGTGACCACGGTTAATCCGAAAGACGATTCCCGCCTGATCATTCAGGGAGCTGCACAATGACCGCCCAAACTGCCGCCGCACCGAGCATGTTGTCCTCGGCCGAACAACGCAGCGCTGCACGCCAACTGACCCTGGCCATGCTCGCGCTCGGCTTGCTGGCGCTCGGTTTGATCTGGCGCTGGTGGTCGCCGGAGCAGACGGGCGTCAGTCAATTGCTGCTGGGTTTTGCCTCGTTGCTGGTGGCCGTGCCGGTGATGCGTTCTGCCTGGTACAGCCTGCGTTATCCCAGCTTGCACGGGATCACCGATCAGTTGATTGCGTTGGCGATGTTGGGTGCCTGGGCAACGGGCGATCTGCTGACCGCTGCGTTGTTGCCGATCATCATGATCTTCGGTCATGTGTTGGAAGAGCGCAGCGTGATCGGTTCCCAGGAGGCGATTCACGCACTCGGCAAACTGACACGCAGCCATGCGCGCAAGGTTCAGGCGGATGGCTCCATCGTCGAAGTCGACAACGGCACACTCAAGGCTGGCGACCGCGTGGAGGTCCGCGCCGGTGATCGGGTGCCGGCCGATGGTCGTGTGCTCTCCGGTCAGGCGAGTCTCGATACCGCATCGATCACGGGCGAGTCGGTGCCGGTGGAGGCGGGCGTCGGCATGACGGTGTTCGGCGGGGCGATCAACCTTGATGGCCTGCTGCGCATTGAAGTGACCCGTACCGGCAATGAATCGACACTCGGTAAAGTCATCGCGCTGATGCAAAGCGCCGAGCGTTCCAAGCCGCCAATCACCCGTTTGCTGGAGCGCTACGCTGGTAGCTATATGGTGCTGGTGTTGTTGCTGGCCGCAGTGACCTGGTTCATCACCAATGATGCGCAAGCGATGCTCGCGGTGTTGGTGGCAGCCTGTCCATGTGCGTTGGTGTTGTCGGCACCGGCCACGGCGATTGCCGGCGTCGCGGTTGCCGCACGACACGGGATTCTGATCCGCAGTTCGGCGTTTCTCGAAGAGCTGGCGGATCTGACGTCGCTGGTGGTCGACAAGACCGGGACGCTGACCTTCGGCACCTTGCGCCTGCAATCGATCGACAGTCCGCTGGAAGATCGCAACCACGTGCTGAAACTGGCTGCCAGCCTGGGTTCCGCCAGCAGTCACCCGGTCAGTCGCGCGCTCGCCGGGTTGGTTAGCCAGGAACATTTTCTGCTGCTCACGGACATTCACGAACGTCAGGGCCTGGGCGTGGTAGCGATGACTGAGCAGGGTGAAGCGGCGCTCGGGCGACCGGAGTTGTTCGCGCAATTGGCAATCGCCACTTCAGCGGTTCCTGAACACGATGGCCCGATCGCCGGGTTGGCGCTCAACGGTGAATTCCTGGCCTGGCTGTTGCTCGCGGACAGCGTGAAGCCTGAAGCGCGGTTTGCCTTGAGTGAGTTACGTGAACTCGGATTGGGCCGGCAATTGTTGCTCACCGGCGATCGCCAAAGCGTCGCGAATACGTTGGCCCTGGATGTCGGGATCAGCGATGTCGAAGCCCAGGCCTTGCCCGCGGACAAACTCAACCGTGTGCTGACAGAAATCGGCCGCGGCTTCCAGCCGATGGAGGTCGGGGA
>NZ_JAGYFZ010000059.1:0-38009 GCF_019946675.1 Pseudomonas sp. BF-B-15 | reverse complement strand
CTCCTACGGGATCATACGAACCTGTAGGAGCGAGGCTTGCCCGCGAATGGCATCACACCAATTTCTGGGCAAGCACCGCAATATGCTCCGGCCCAATCCCGCAGCACCCACCCAAATGGCTGGCACCGCGCTCTTTCCAGTCCGCCGCCCAATGCAGGTAGCCCGGCGGGTCCAGATCGTCGCGCAACGGGTCCAGACCGTCATTGGCCGTTGCCTCTTTCGGTTGCGGCGGGAAGGCATTGGCGTACGCGCCGATGTGAATCTTCACCCCCAGACGCTCGAAAGTTTCCCGCGCCGCATCAATCGCCGCACCGATCACTTCCGGCTGGCTGCAGTTGAACAGCAACGTCTCGACGCCCAGCTGCGCAGCCACCGCAGCAGCTTCGGCCACAGGTTCGCCGGAACGCAAGCGCGGGACTTCGTCCGTGTCCTCATCCTTCAGGGTAAAAGACAGCCAGAACGGCTTGCCGTCCTGCGGCAGACCGGCGTGAATCGCTCGCGCTTCCACGATCGAGCTTTGGGTTTCGGCCAGCCACAGGTCGACATGCGGGGCCAGCCCCTCGACCAGCGGCGCGAGCAATTCCGTCACCCGAGTCGCGTCGAACAAATCCGGCCGATAGGAACCGAACAACGGCGGCAATGAACCCGCCACACGCACCGGTTTGCCCGCAGCGTCCACCGCACGCCTGGCCAACTCCCCGGCCAACGCCGCGAGGGCTCGACCCTCAGCCACAAAACGTTCTTCGCCAATGTGAAAAGGCACCACCGCATAGCTGTTGCTGGTGATCACGTTCGCGCCGCTTTCGATATAAGCCGCGTGCACCGCCTCGACGGCCTGCGGCGCTTCGCTCAAGGCCAGCGCCGACCATTCCGGCTGTCTGAACGGCGCACCGCGGCGCTGCAACTCACGACCCATGCCGCCATCCAGAATCACTGTGCTTGCTGCGCTCATATGCTTTTCACTCATATGCTTATGAAAATAACTCACTACCAGAGTCGTTCTTATAACTATTTAATACGCACCATCCGGTTAATAACAACCATTTTTTTAGGGCTCGACTGTGAAACTTCAACCACTACTGGCCCTGGGCCTGACGATTCTGGCTGCCTCCACCCAAGCCTTCGGCGGCGCCACGCTGGACCGCATCGAGCAAAAGAAAGAACTGGTCGGCGTGCTGATGGAAAGCTATCCGCCCTTCTCGTTCCTCAATGACCAGAACCAGCTCGACGGTTTCGACGTTGATGTGGCCAAAGCCGTGGCCAATAAACTCGGGGTCAAACTGCGCCTCGAAACACCGTCCTGGGACGTGATCGCCGCCGGCCGCTGGAGCGGGCGCTACGACATTTGCATCTGCTCCATGACCCCGAGCAAGGCCCGCGCCGAAGTTTTTGATTTCCCGGTCGAGTACTACGCCTCGCCGGCGGTGATCGTGGTCAACGCCAAGGACGACAGCATCCACAGCGCCAAGGACCTGAGCGGCAAGAAAGTCGGCCTCACCAGCGCTTCCAGCTACGAAAGCTACCTGAACAAAAACCTGGTGATCGAAGGCGCCGAAGACACGCAGTTGCAGTACCCGTTTGAAAACGTGCAGATCGCCCCGTACGACACCGACAACGTGGCGTTCCAGGACCTGGGGCTGGGCGCTGGTGTGCGACTGGATGCGGTCCTCACCAACCTGGTCACCGCGCAGCCACGCCTGACCGAAGACAAACGCTTCAAGCTTGCCGGCGAACCGCTGTACTCGGAGCCGAACTCGGTGGCCATCGAAAAAGGCGATGCACAGTGGGACGCCAAGGTGCGTGACGTCTTCGCGCAACTGAAACAGGACGGCACCCTGAGCAAACTCTCGCAAAAATGGATCGGCGCCGACATCAGCAAATGACTTCCTTTCCCAACCCACCTCAGCCACCACAACCGGTGGCTGAGTCCCGGCTGCAACGGATCTTCGGTTTTCGCACGCGGCTGTACCTGACCTGGGCGGCAATGCTGGGTCTGTTCGCCAGTTTCTTCCTGAGCTTCGACCTGAAGTTCTCGATCATCCTCGACAAGCTGCCCAACCTGATCGGCCTGCACCTGGCGCCGAACGGCTTTCTGCAAGGCGCGGCGCTGACCCTGTTTTTGTGCCTGTGCTCAATCGTCGCGTCGTCGCTGCTGGGCTTCATCACCGCCCTCGCACGGCTGTCGAAAAGCGCCGTGGCCTTCGGGATTGCGAGTTTCTACGCCTCGTTCTTTCGCGGCACTCCGCTGCTGATCCAGATCCTGCTGATCTACCTCGGCCTGCCGCAACTCGGCATCGTGCCGGGCGCCGTCGTCGCCGGCATCATCGCCCTGTCGCTGAACTACGGCGCGTACCTGAGCGAAATTTTCCGCGCCGGCATCCTCGGCGTCCCCCACGGCCAGCGTGAAGCCTCGCTGGCACTGGGCATGCGCGAAACCGTGATCTTCTGGCGCGTCACCCTGCCGCAAGCCATGCGCACCATCATCCCGCCGACCACCAATCAATTCATCTCGATGCTCAAAGACTCGTCACTGATCTCGGTGATGGGTGTTTGGGAGGTGATGTTTCTGGCGCAGTCGTATGGGCGCTCGAGCTATCGCTACATCGAGATGCTGACGACGGCCGCGGTGATTTACTGGGTGATGTCGATTGGGCTGGAGCTGATTCAGGCGCGGATGGAGCGGCATTATGGGAAGGCGTATTTGAGTCGTAGTTAGGTAAAAAATCACCGTCTTCGGGTATGGGCACTTCTGACGTTTCTAACATTCGTTGAGAATTCCTGTAAGAAAAAGCGCCTTGGCAAAACCGATAAATACGGCCATCCCCATTTGGCTGTTCTTTTTCCACGCAACCATCCGACGCCGCCTGCATCGCTGCCGGACGCAGCTGACATCGGCACATATAGCCTCCCTTTTAGAGTTTGGCCTCCTGTCAAAAGAGGCCGAATTCGATGCCCGTTCAACACAAATACCGACCCAAACACCTCGCATTTTCGATAGCACTTGCCGTGGGCTGCGCTGAATTCGCGGCGGCCCAACAAACCAGTACCGATCAAACTTCCGCACCTTTCGAAACGTCCGAAGACTTGATTATGGAACTCGATGCGTTCATCGGAGCTGCCGATACCCAACCCCACTTGATCAACAAAATCGCGGAGTGGCGAAATCTGCAGTTGGATGAGCGTAACGATCTGGTCAGCGTCCTTTCCGGAGGGGGCATGACCAAGCGACTGGACGGCGGTGGTGGCATCAACGTCATCAGACTCGATCACACCAAAGGGGGCACATTGGGCGAAACCCGGGATTTCGCTGGCCTGGATATCAAACAGGGTACGTGGACCCTGAATGGCGGCAAGGACTCCGGAGACTTCCAGATCGGTGCCTTAGTGCGCCCTCAGGCGATGCTCACCAATAACGGACATATCGAAGGGCGCGCAGTCGCTCAAGGCACGTTGGTGAACAACGGCAGCATCGGCGGAAACGTCGAGGTGTATGAGTCGGGAACCTTCAGTGGCAAGGGCCGTGTAGGAGGGCTGGACGTAAGCGGCGGGCTTGTCGTCAATCGACAACTCGGCGCACCTGTCGTAGCGGGCGACATGAAACTGTCCAGGACCGCAGTTCTGACCTATGAAGTAAATGCCGATGGCCGAGGCGAGACGATCAAAGTCGATGGCACGGCGAGCCTTGGCGATGCAACCCTGAAAATTGCCGCAACTGGTGATTTCCCGCAAACCAGCCTGTACACCCTCATTGAGGCGACCAACGTCGTGGGGCGTTTCGGCGACATCGAAAACAACCTTGTTTTCATGACACCTGAACTGAATTACGACGACCCGAGAATTGTCAGCCTGACCTACGCACGTAACGATGTATCTTTCGAGAGCATCGCGGATACGGAAAGTGGCAAGCAGTTCGGTGCCAGCATTGAAGAGCCAACGGCCACCCAGACCGAACAAAAAACCTCCAGCACGACCAATGCCGCCGTCACCGCCCTGCTCGGATCCGATCGAGCTACCGCTGCCCACGCCCTCGAAATTCTGGCCGGCGACAGCAACGCCAACCTCGCCAAGGCGACCTTGAACAGTGACGGCCCGATAAGCGCCACCCTGCTCTCGGCCATGCGCCAGCTCGATAGCAACAGTGTTTCCAATAATCAGAATGGTGCGCCTCGACTGGCAGCCGGCAGCGATGCCAATAGCCGAGTCTGGCTCCAGGCGCTGGGACACAGTGGGAAACTGGATCGCGACTATGACCCGCTGCAGCACTCCACCCACGGATTGGTGATAGGTGCCGACTGGCAAATTGATGAGCAATGGCGTCTAGGTCTGATGGGCGGTCAATCCCGCACTCGCCAGAAGAGCCGCGAGTTGGACGGCAATCTGGACAGCTGGCACTTGGGGACTTACGCACTTCGCCAGAACGGGCCAATGTCCCTGCGCTTGGGCGCGACTTACAACAACCATGATGGCAGCAGCACGCGCCGGGTCGAATTTTACGGTTTCAAGGATCGACCCAAGGGCCGTTACGAGGCCAATACCCAACAAGCCTTCGCAGAGGTGGGTTTCAACCTTGGCCGCGCCAGCGTCATCATCGAACCGTTTGCCAGTCTTGGGTACCAGCGCTATCAACGCGACAGTTTCACTGAGAAAGGAGGCGATGCTTCGCTGAAAGTCCACGATCAATCCGAGGAAAACTTCAGCAGCACATTCGGCCTGCGTCTGGCGAAGCTCAATACGCTGGATAACGGAATGCAACTAACGCCGCGTTTCAGCGCAGGCTGGAAACACACGTATGGCAAGGTCTACACAGAAGCCAGGCAACGCCTTGTCACCGGCGGCAACGACTACAGCGTCTACAGTGCGCCACAGGATCGGGACAAACTGATGGTCGATGCGGGTGTGGACCTCAGGCTTTCCGCACGTAACACGATTGGAGTGGGGCTCTCGGGTGAAATGGGCAGCGATAGCCGCACTCATGGCGTAATGGGTCAGTGGCGGATGGCGTTCTGATCAACCACTGACACATCAACACACCTGTTCGCGATAGCGGAGGATCTGCCAATGAAGAGGCTGAATGTCACACCGTAATCGCGAGCAGGCTCGCTCCCACATGGGTCATGTGGTGCCTTGAATAACAGGCAAAAAAAAGGGGAGCACATGCCCCCCCGAGGTTTAAAGCGTTGTATCGAGGCTGTTAACTCAGCCTTCGATCTCGATCAGGATTTCGCCCGGGTTGACCCGGTCGCCCTTGGCCACGTGGATGGCGGTGACTTTGCCGGCGATGGCCGCCTGCACTTCGGTTTCCATCTTCATCGCTTCGGTGATCAGCACGGCCTGGCCGGCTTTCACAACGTCGCCTTCCTTGACCAGCACGTCGACGATGTTGCCCGGCATGGTGGTGCTGACGTGGCCCGGTGCCGTGGCTTGTTTGCGCTTGCTGCTGCCGCCGCTGACGAATTCGTTGAGTGGTTCGAACACCACTTCTTCCGGCATGCCGTCGATGGACAGGTAGAAGTGACGCTTGCCTTCAGCCTTGACGCCGACACCGGTGATGTCGACGCGGTAGGTTTCGCCGTGGACGTCGATGACGAACTCGGTTGGCACGCCTTCGCCGCCGGCAGAGGCAACGCCGCCCGCTTCCGGAATCGGCAACAGCACTTCTGGAGTGAGGGTGCCGGCAGCGCGTTCCTCGAGGAATTTGCGGCCGATGTCCGGGAACATCGCGTAGGTCAGAACGTCTTCTTCAGACTTGGCCACGGCGCCGATTTCGGCACGCAGCTTGGTCATTTCCGGCTTGAGCAGGTCAGCCGGACGAACGTCGATCACTTCTTCGCTGCCGATGGCCTGGCGACGCAGTTTTTCGTTTACGGTGCCTGGCGCCTTGCCGTAGCCGCCTTGCAGGTAGAGCTTCACTTCGTTGGTGATGGTCTTGTAGCGCTCACCGGCCAGCACGTTGAAGAACGCCTGGGTGCCAACGATCTGCGAGGTCGGGGTTACCAGCGGCGGGAAACCGAGGTCTTCACGAACGCGCGGGATTTCGGCCAGCACTTCACTCATGCGGTTCAGCGCGCCCTGCTCTTTGAGCTGGTTGGCCAGGTTGGAGATCATGCCGCCCGGTACCTGGTTGACTTGCACGCGGGTGTCGACGGCGGTGAATTCGCTTTCGAACTGGTGGTACTTCTTGCGCACGGCGTAGAAGTACAGACCGATCTCTTGCAGCAGTTCCAGGTTCAGGCCGGTGTCGAATTCGCTGCCTTTAAGGGCGGCGACCATCGACTCGGTGCCAGGGTGGCTGGTGCCCCAGGCGAAGCTGGAGATCGCGGTGTCGATGTGGTCGGCACCGTTTTCGATGGCCTTCATCTGGCACATCGCAGCCAGGCCAGCGGTGTCGTGCGAGTGAATGAACACAGGCAGCGACTGCTCGGCTTTCAGTGCCTTGACCAGTTCGCCTGTGGCATATGGGGTCAGCAGGCCGGCCATGTCCTTGATTGCCACCGAATCGCAACCCATGGCTTCCATTTGCTTGGCCTGGTTCACGAATGCCTCGATGGTGTGCACCGGGCTGGTGGTGTAGGCGATGGTGCCTTGGGCGTGTTTGCCCGCCGCTTTCACCGCTTCGATGGCCACGCGCAGGTTACGCACGTCGTTCATGGCGTCGAAGATGCGGAACACGTCGATGCCGTTGACCGCTGCCTTGGCGACGAAGGCTTTGACCACGTCGTCGCTGTAATGGCGGTAGCCCAGCAGGTTCTGGCCACGCAGCAGCATTTGCAGGCGCGTGTTAGGCAACGCCGCGCGCAATTGGCGCAGACGCTCCCACGGGTCTTCTTTGAGGAAGCGTACGCAGGCGTCGAACGTCGCGCCGCCCCAGCACTCCAGCGACCAGTAGCCGACTTTGTCGAGCTTGTCGCAGATCGGCAGCATGTCTTCGGTGCGCATGCGGGTGGCGAGCAGCGATTGGTGGGCGTCGCGCAGGATTGTGTCGGTAACGTGGATTTGCTTGCTCATTGTTCTATTCCTCACAGGCCTGCGTGGGCGGCGATGGCGGCGGCGATGGCCAGGGCCAGCTCTTCGGGTTTGCGCTTGATCGAGTAATTGGTCAGTTCAGGGTGGCTTTCAACGAAGCTGGTATTGAACTGGCCGCTACGGAATTCCGGGTTACGCAGGATTTCCTGGTAGTACGCGGCGGTGGTCTTGACCCCTTGCAGACGCATGTCGTCGAGGGCGCGCAAGCCACGGTCCATTGCCTCTTCCCAGGTCAGCGCCCACACCACCAGTTTCAGACACATGGAGTCGTAGAACGGCGGAATGGTGTAGCCGGTGTAGATCGCCGTATCGGTACGCACGCCAGGACCGCCGGGTGCGTAGTAACGGGTGATCTTGCCGAAGCTCGGCAGGAAGTTGTTTTTCGGGTCTTCGGCGTTGATCCGGAATTGCAGCGCGAAACCGCGGTGCTGGATGTCTTCCTGTTTCACCGAAAGCGGCAGGCCGGACGCGATGCGGATCTGCTCACGCACGATGTCGATGCCGGTGATTTCTTCGGTGATGGTGTGTTCCACCTGCACCCGGGTGTTCATCTCCATGAAGTACACCTCGCCCTCGGCGAGCAGGAACTCCACGGTGCCGGCGTTCTCGTAACCCACTGCCTTGGCTGCGCGCACCGACAGGTCGCCGATGTAGGCGCGCTGTTCCGGGGTCAGTTGCGGGCTCGGGGCGATCTCGATGAGCTTCTGGTTGCGGCGCTGGATCGAGCAGTCACGCTCGAACAGGTGCACCACATTGCCAAAGCTGTCGCCGAGGATCTGCGCTTCGATGTGTTTCGGGTTGACGATGCATTTTTCCAGGAACACTTCCGCCGAACCAAAGGCCTTGGTGGCTTCGGAAATGACCCGAGGGAATGCTTGTTCAAGTTCTTCTCGGCTGTCGCAGCGACGGATACCACGGCCACCACCACCGGAAGTCGCCTTGAGCATCACCGGATATCCGATGCGGTCGCCTTCGACCAAGGCTTCGGCGATGTCCGCGACGTTGCCCTCGGTACCCGGGGTGACGGGTACGCCAGCCTTGATCATGCTGCGACGGGCTTCAGTCTTGTCGCCCATGCGGCGAATCACTTCAGCCGATGGACCGATGAACTTGATGCCGCGTTCTGCGCAGATATCTGCCAGCTCAGCGTTTTCCGAGAGGAAACCGTAGCCGGGATGCAACGCATCACAACCGGTTTCTACTGCCAGATTCACCAGCTTGCGCGCATTCAGGTAACCGGCCAGTGGCTCGGCACCGATGCTGTGGGCTTCATCCGCACGCTTCACATGCAAGGCATGGCGGTCGGCGTCGGAATAGATCGCAACCGAGCGAATGCCCATCTCGGCGCAGGCTCGCACGATTCGTACGGCAATCTCACCACGGTTGGCGATCAGGATCTTTGTTATCACTTGGAGTTTCCCTTGAGCCGGTGGTACCCACGACCTGCTAGACCAGGTCGACGCGTGACCAAATGTTTCAATTCAGTCGCAGGCCCACACTAGCCCCCGCAAGGGATTAACAAAAATGATTAATTATTGGGTCAGGCATAAGTAAAGACTTATAGTTGACGCATCAGCCTGCGGCAGGAGCTTTCAGATAATGCGTAAGTCATTGATGCGTATGACATTGCGTCAATTGCAGATCTTCAATGAGGTCTGTGATTTACGGTCTTACAGCCGTGCGGCGGACGAAATGTCGCTCACACAACCTGCCGTGAGCCTGCAGATTCGTCAACTTGAGGAGCTGATTGGTCAGCCTTTGTTCGATTACGTCGGCAAAAAACTCTACATGACCGAAGCGGCTGAAGCGCTTCAGCGGGCCAGCCGGGATATTTTCGGGCGCCTGGAAAACCTCGACATGCAGCTGTCGGACATGCAGGGATCACTGCAGGGGCAACTGAAACTGGCGGTGGAATCCAGCGCCAAGTATTTCGTACCGCACCTGTTTGCCGCGTTCAAGCGCCAGCATCCGGAAGTGAATCTGCAACTGACGGTGGTCAACCGTGGGCAAGTGATCCGCCGTCTCTCCGACAACCGCGATGACCTGGTGATCATGTCCATGGTGCCACAGGACATGGGGCTGGAGTTTCTGCCGTTCCTCAACAATCCGATCGTGGCCGTGGCGCCGCCGGATCATCCGCTGTGCCATATGGGCCCGTTGCGCTTGCAGGACCTCGAACCCTACACGCTGCTACTGCGCGAACCCGGCTCGGGGACGCGACTGGCGTGCGAAGAGTATTTCAAAGAGAAGCGCGTGCATTTCAACCAGACCCAAGAGGTCGCATCGGCCGAAGCTCAGCGTGAATGTGTACTGGCGGGTCTGGGCGTCGCGCTGTTGACGCGCCACGCCCTGAACCTGGAGTTGGCGACCGGCGGACTGATCGAGTTACCGGTCGAAGAACTGCCACTGTTTCGCAGCTGGTGCCTGGTGCAGGCCAAGGCCAAACGGCTGTCGCCGGTGGCCCACGCATTCCTTGCGTTTATCCGCAGCGAACGGGTGCAGATCAGCGCCCTGGTTGAGCGTTTCGACGGGAAGTTGCGGGAGCTGCCTGCCAGTAATTGAGTTCCAGCTCGGGAAAATCACCGATCTCGGCCAGCAACTGGCGGCGTTCGCAGCGATCTTCGATAGCGCGACGAAATTCCATGCGGCGCTGGTCTTCTTGCTGACGACGGGTTTTGACGGCGCTGTTGCGTTCTTCGTAGGGCTGGGCCATTTCGAGTCTCCCAAGGCGATTACGGGAGTTACAGGATGGGCGCGAGGGATGACGGTTTGGCGGCTTGCGCGTTACAGGCAGATGAAAGTTATCGGATTTGAAAACGCCTTCGCGGGCAAGCCTCGCTCCTACAGGGTATGTGTAATTTTGTAGGAGCGAGGCTTGCCCGCGAAGACGCCCTCAAGACGAATCAGTCGTCCAGGGCTTTCACCGATTTGGGCGACAACCGCAAGCTGCGCAGGCTGCGCTTGACGCTCTTGAGGTGGTTGACCAGGCTCGGCCCGCGCGCCATGGCTACGCCCATCGCCAACACGTCGATCACCACCAAATGGGCGATGCGCGAGGTCAGCGGTGTATAGATTTCGGTGTCTTCATGCACGTCGATGGCCAGGTTGACGGTCGACAGCTCGGCCAACGGTGTCTGGCTCGGACACAAGGTGATAAGCGAGGCACCGCTTTCACGTACCAGATTCGCGGTAATCAACAGATCCTTGGAACGCCCGGACTGGGAAATGCAGATCGCCACGTCAGTCGGCTTCAAGGTGACCGCCGACATCGCCTGCATGTGCGGGTCGGAATACGCGGCCGCCGTCAGCAGCAGCCGGAAGAATTTGTGCTGGGCATCCGCCGCCACCGCGCCTGATGCGCCAAAGCCATAAAACTCGACACGCTGGGCCTGGGACATCAGCGATACCGCTCGCTGCAACTCCACCGGGTCGAGCTTCTCGCGAACCTCCATCAGGGTGTGCAGTGTGGTGTCGAAAATTTTCAGGCTGTAATCGGCGACCGAATCGTCTTCATGGATCGCGAACTGGCCGAAGCTCGCACCAGCCGCCAGGCTTTGCGCCAGCTTCAGTTTCAGATCCTGAAACCCGGAACAACCGATGGCGCGGCAGAACCGCACGATGGTCGGCTCGCTGATGCCCACGCTGTGGGCCAGGTCGGCCATGGAGCTGTGCATCACCGCCGCCGGGTCAAGCAGCACGTGGTCGGCGACCTTGAGCTCCGACTTGCGTAACAGGTGGCGTGACTGGGCGATGTGTTGCAGCAGATTCAAGGGGCTGGACTCTTTGTTATTGGCAGGCGCCGGGGATGTAGCAAGCTTGTAGTTATACTACATGAATTGGCTTTTTGCCTGCTCATTGCGCAACCGAATCCCTCGTTTTCAGGCGTGCGCGCTTCATGTAGCACTCATTATCAGAGCCGCAGCGCAACCGAAGCACACCCTTAGGCTAACAACCCTCCCTGATCGACTCACTCAAAGTAGCAGGGTCTTAGTTGCTACAAGTGCAAAAAACAAAACACTCAAACTTACAAATGCAAATAACAACCCTCTTCCAAAAACAACTTCACCTAGTTACCTTGATCGTGCAGGAAGCAATCAAACTTAATTAAAGGAGTTACACACTATGAGCATTAAAACCAAAGACTGGACCGCACAAATTGACCGTATGCCTGGCGCAGCTTCTTTCCGCGCTTTCGGCACCGTAACCGTTGCACACACAGGCATTACCCCCAAGCTGGTAATGACCGATCTTCAGGATAAATCCTTTGATCTGCGACTGGAGTTGATTCTTGAAAACTCCAACGAAATTTCGCTGCAAGTTGAAACAGACAAAGTTGTCGAATATAAAGCACTGGGGGACTCTAATGTTTCCGGCGTGAGCATCTTTTATAAAGGTGAAAAAATTCACCACATCGATAAAGTTCTGATTACAAACTAAGCCTATAAACACCTTCCCGTCATTTTAGTGGCGGGAAGGTGTGATTGTGCGACACACCTTCAGTAGGCGGATTGCGCTCGCAGAAGGTCCGCCAACCCACCCGCTTCTATCGGGCGACTGATCAAATACCCCTGCACTTCATCGCAGCGCTCAGCCTGCAAAAACTCAAGCTGCTCCGACCGCTCCACGCCTTCAGCCACCACCTTCAACGACAACCCGTGGGCCATCGCAATGATCGCCCGGGTGATCGCCGCATCCACGCTCCCCTCCCCCAGGCCGCGAATGAATGCCTGATCAATCTTCACGTAATCCACCGGAATGCGCTTGAGGTAGCTCAGGGACGAATAGCCGGTGCCGAAATCGTCGATGGCCAGCTTCACCCCAAGATCACGCAGCTGCTGGAACGTCGCGATGATGTGCTCAACGCTGTCCAGCAACTGGCTTTCGGTAAGCTCCAGTTCGAGGTAGTGCGGCGCCAGCCCGGTTTCTTCCAATACCTGACGCACCAGACTGACCAGCTTGCCCTGGCGCAATTGATGCACCGACAAATTGACCGATACCCGAATCGGTTCCAGCCCCTGACGCTGCCATTCGCAGGCCTGCCAGCACGCCTGTCGCAACACGAACTCGCCGATCGGGCCGATCAGCCCGGTTTCCTCGGCCAGGCCGATGAAGTCCGACGGCGGCACGCGGCCCATGGTCGGGTGATCCCAGCGCACCAATGCCTCGGCGGCATTCAGCCGGCCTGTGGCGAGGCAAAGCTTGGGTTGGTAAAACACTTTCAGTTGTTTTTCTTCGATGGCTTTACGCAGCTGGTTTTCCAGCTGCAAGCGCTCAAGCGTGCTGGCTTGCAGACTGTCGGTGTAGAACTGGAAATTGTTGCCGCCCAAGTGTTTGGCATGTTGCATGGCCATGTTCGACTGACTCACCAGCGCGGAGATTTCCCGTGCGTTGTCCGGCAGCATGCTGATGCCCATGGACGCGCTGACCACCAGCTCATGCCCCTCGACGGTCACCGGCAAACGCAGCTTGGCCGACAGGCGAGTCGCCACCCGCGCCAGGCTCGAAAGGTTGCCGTAAGCGTCGAACAGCACGGCGAACTCATCGCCGGACAATCGGGCGATGGTGTCTGCTTCCGGCAGTGCGTTGACCAGCCGCCGGGCCATTTTCTGCAACAGCTGATCGGCGATTTCATGGCCAAGGCTGTCGTTGAGCAACTTGAAGCGATCAAGATTGATGTGCAACAACGCCAGACTGCGCCCGCCCTGGCGCACGCGCTGATGGGCTTCACGCAACCTTTCGCGGAACAACGAACGGTTGGCCAGGCCAGTCAGTTCATCGTAGTGAGTCAGGTAGCGCATGCGCTCTTCGGATTCGCGCCGCGCCGAGAGATCGGCGAAGAAGCCGACGATATGGCTGACATTTCCCCGCGTATCGCGCACGGCGTTCAATTGCAGCCATTGCGGATACAGCTCGCCGTTCTTGCGCGTTTCCACCAGCTCGCCCTGCCAACTGCCGTGTTGCTCCAGCGCCTGATGAATCGCCCCGTAGTGGCGACGGGCATCGCGACTGCACGGCAGCTCCACGACGTTGCGCCCGAGCATGTCGTCGATGTCGTAGCCCGTTAAGCGGCTGAACGCCTGGTTTACCGCGATAAGTGCGTAATTCGGATCGAAAATCATGATGCCTTCGCTGGCGGCCTCGAACACCGTCGCCGCCAGTTGCTGCTGGGCTTCCAGCATCTTGCTGGCACTGATGTCGCGGCGGGTGCCGACCATGCGGATCACCCGACCGCCGTCACTGCGCTCCACCGCTCGACCGCGGTCCTCGATCCAGACCCAATGACCATCGCCATGGCGCACGCGGTATTCGATCTGATAGTCCTCGCTGCGGCCCTTCAGATGCTCGACCAGTGCGCGCCTCAGCGACGGCAAGTCCTCGGGATGCAGGCGCGGCTTGAGGTGACGCAGCATGGCCGTCACGAATTCCGGCTCCAGGCCGAACAACTCTTGAATATGGGTGTGATGGACTTCGTCGGTTTGCAGGTTCCAGTCCCACAGCCCCAGTTCACTGGCCTTCAAGGCCAGCGCCAGGCGCGCCTCGCTTTTGCTCAGGGCCTGGTTGGCAGCATCCAGCTCCAGGCTGCGCTGGGCGACGCGGCTTTCCAGCCCAATCTGAATTTCTCGCAACTCGTCTTCGGCACGACGGCGCTGATCGATTTCTTTGGCAAGATCATGGTTCAGCTGGTCGCTACGGCTCTGGGCCTGCTGCAAGTGCTCGATCAATGCCTGATTCTGGAAGCGGCGCAACAACCCGCGATCAATCAGCCGATTGACCTGCCAGGCGACCACGCTCAACGCCCCCAGCAAAATCAGGCCGAACCAGCCCCAGCCCTGCTCCTGCTCGTCACCGCCCCAGAACAGGTAGGCGATGGCCGGTAACAGACACGGCAAGGTGAAGGACAGGAAGGCTGGCAGGCTGACGGCGTAAGCGACGCTGGCCGAGAGGGCTGCCGCGCCGATCAGGCCGAACACCCAGGCTTGCTGGATAAAATTGTCGGCAGGCACCAGGGCAATGCCGGCGCCGGCCAGGGTCAGGCCGGTCATGGCCGAACCGAGCAAAAACATGCGACGCCAGACCGGATGGGCCTGGCGATTGGGAATGGCCGAATCGAAAGCGGCGACCTGAATCACCCGCAGCGCCACCAGCGACAACAGCCACACCAGCCAGACGCTGACCAGGAAGTAGCGCTGCGGACTCCAGAGCAATCCCGCACACACCAGGCCATTGATCAGCATGAACAGCGTCGGCAGCAACGAGCCTTGATAAAGCAGGCGCGTGCGCTCGACCGCCATTTCCATGGCGTACTGTTTGCGGATAACCCGGGGCTCCACAGTGGGGCCCGACAGGTCGGAGCTGAGGGTCATAGGCAATGTTCTTGTTCTTATAATGATGAGCATGAGCCCGAAACGTGGACGGAGCATACACAAGCCAATGCCCTTACCAAACTGCTCCAGATCATAATTTCTGCAAAAGCCCGGAGCCCTTTTACCCCCTGAAAACGCTGGAAGCGAGCCCCACCAACGCCTGCAGCCAGTGACCGACCGGTCGTCCTTCGCGTATCTTTCATCGGCTAAAGCAAAGCGGGGTTTGCCCGGTGTGGCGCCGCCCCCTAGAATGCCCCGATGCGCGATGATCTCTCCCTTCTGCTGAACTCCCTCAACGATGCCCAACGCCAGGCCGTAGCTGCCTCCGTGGGTCGTCAGTTGGTCCTGGCCGGTGCTGGTTCCGGTAAAACCCGAGTGCTGGTGCACCGTATCGCCTGGTTGATCCAGGTCGAAAACGCCTCGCCCCACTCAATCCTGTCGGTGACCTTCACCAACAAGGCCGCTGCCGAGATGCGTCATCGCATCGAGCAGTTGATGGGTATTAACCCGGCCGGCATGTGGGTCGGCACTTTCCACGGCCTGGCGCACCGCTTGCTGCGGGCGCACTGGCAGGAAGCCGGCCTGAGCCAGACCTTCCAGATTCTCGACAGCGACGACCAGCAACGTCTGGTCAAACGCGTTATTCGCGAATTGGGGCTGGACGAGCAACGCTGGCCGGCCCGTCAGGCGCAGTGGTTCATCAACGGGCAGAAAGACGAAGGTCTGCGTCCGCAACACATTCAAGCCAGCGGCGACCTGTTCCTGGCCACCATGCGCAGCATTTATGAGGCCTACGAGGCCGCGTGCCTGCGCGCTGGCGTGATCGATTTCTCCGAATTGCTGCTGCGCGCCCTCGACTTGTGGCGCGATCACCCGGGTTTGCTGGCGCACTATCAGAAGCGCTTCCGGCACATCCTGGTGGACGAGTTCCAGGACACCAACGCCGTGCAGTACGCCTGGCTGCGACTGTTGGCCAAGGGTGGCGACAGCCTGATGGTGGTGGGCGACGACGACCAGTCGATCTACGGCTGGCGCGGCGCGAAAATCGAGAACATCTATCAGTACTCCGACGATTTCCCGGACGCAGAGACCATTCGTCTGGAGCAGAACTACCGCTCCACCGCCGGCATCCTCAAGGCAGCCAACGCCCTGATCGCCAACAACACCGGGCGCATGGGCAAGGAGCTGTGGACCGACGGCGGCGAAGGCGAAGCGATCAATCTGTACGCGGCGTTCAACGAACACGATGAAGCACGCTACGTGGTGGAAACCATCGAAAGCGCGCTGAAAACCGGCTTGGCTCGCAGCGATATCGCGATTTTGTACCGCTCCAACGCCCAATCCCGCGTTTTGGAAGAAGCCTTGCTGCGCGAGCGCATCCCGTACCGCATCTATGGCGGTCAGCGCTTCTTCGAGCGGGCTGAAATCAAGAACGCCATGGCTTACCTGCGCTTGCTGGAAGGCCGGGGCAACGATGCGGCGCTGGAGCGGGTGATCAACGTTCCGGCACGCGGCATCGGCGAGAAAACCGTTGAAGCGATTCGCGACCATGCGCGCCACAGTGATGTGTCGATGTGGGAAGCCATGCGCCTGCTGGTCGCCAATAAAGGCCTGACCGGTCGCGCAGCGGGTGCGCTTGGCGCGTTTATCGAGCTGATCGAGAACCTCGCCGCCAAGTGCATGGAAATGCCGCTGCACCTGATGACCCAGACCGTCATCGAGCAGTCCGGACTGATTGCCTATCACGAAGCGGAAAAAGGCGAAAAAGGCCAGGCCCGGGTAGAAAACCTTGAGGAACTGGTCAGCGCCGCACGCAACTTCGAGAACGCTGAAGAAGACGAGGACCTGACCCCACTGGCGGCGTTCCTCGGTCATGCGTCGCTGGAGGCGGGTGACACTCAGGCCGATGAGCACGAAGACAGCATTCAGCTGATGACGTTGCACAGCGCCAAAGGCCTGGAATTCCCTTACGTGTTCCTGGTGGGCATGGAAGAAGGCCTGTTCCCGCACAAGATGAGCCTGGAAGAGCCGGGGCGCCTTGAGGAAGAGCGCCGTTTGGCCTACGTCGGCATTACCCGGGCGATGCAGAACCTGGTGATGACCTATGCTGAAACCCGACGTCTGTATGGCAGCGAAACCTACAACAAGGTCTCGCGTTTCGTACGTGAAGTGCCGAAAGGCCTGATTCAGGAAGTGCGCCTGTCCAACAGTGTCAGTCGCCCGTTTGGCGGCGGCCAGCAGCAGAGTTCCAGCAGCCTGTTTGGCGGCAGCGAGATTCCCGACACCGGGTTCAGCCTCGGTCAGACCGTACGGCATTCGGTGTTTGGCGATGGCGTGATCCTGAACTTCGAAGGTGCCGGCGCGCAGGCCCGGGTGCAGGTGAACTTCAGCGAAGGCAGCAAGTGGCTGATGCTGGGCTACGCCAAACTGGAAGCGATCTAAGGGTTATCGGCTTTTCTGTAGGAGCGAGCCTGCTCGCGATTGAGGGCGCCGCGGTTTATCCGGAAAACCGTGGTGCGGCTATCGCGAGCAGGCTCGCTCCCACAGGGGTTTGTGGTTAATCCACCTCGGCAGGTTGATCTTATAAAGGCGCGAACCATGGGCTCAGGTTTCTTTTCTTCCTGGACATTCTGGGCCCTGATGTCGGCAGCTTTTGCCGCCATGACCGCGATCTTTGCCAAAATCGGCATCGAAAACGTCAACTCCGACTTCGCCACGTTGCTGCGCACCGTGGTGGTGTTGGTCAGCCTGGCCTTGATTTTGTACGCCACGGGCCAATATCAGTCATTAGGATCGATCTCGGCCAGGAGCTACCTGTTCCTGCTGCTGTCGGGACTGGCCACTGGTGCCTCGTGGATCTGCTACTTCCGCGCATTGAAACTGGGGCCGGCCTCGCTGGTCGCTCCGGTGGACAAACTCAGTGTGGTGCTGGTGGCGGTGCTCGGCGTGATCCTGCTGGGTGAAAAACTCGACCTGCGCCAATGGGGCGGAATCGGCCTGATCACGGCCGGTGTGGTCATGCTTGCGCTACGACGCTAGGCCCCTTCCTACAGAACCTATCCACTCGTCCTACGGACCAAAGTTAACAGGCCTTATTGCCCTGACTGAAGCTGAACACGACCTGTCAGGCAAAAGCCCGAAACACTCTGCCGCTAGCCAGTAACACTTCAGCTGTGCAACATGGCGCGCGTGCCATCCACAAATGGGAATTCCCTTTATGAAACGTTTTCTTAGCATCGCCATGGCGTTGTGCATCGGCCTGACGATGAGCCTCGACGCCAACGCCAAGCGCTTTGGTGGCGGCAAGAGCTCCGGCGCTGCGCCGACTCACCAGACCAGCCAAATGGCTCCTTCTTCTGCTGCAGGTGGCGCTGCTGCCACTGCGGGCGCGGCCGGTGCCGCTGGCGCTGCCGCCAAGGCCGGCGGTGCTTCGCGCTGGCTCGGCCCTCTGGCCGGTATCGCGGCCGGTGGCCTGCTGGCTTCCATGTTCATGGGCGGCGGCTTCGAAGGCATGCAGATCTTCGACATCCTGATCATGGCCGTCATTGCCTTCCTGGTCTTCCGTTTCATCGCCGCTCGTCGTCGCAAGCAACAGGAGCACCTGGCTCCGGCTGGCGCACCGATGCAGCGTGAAGTGTTCGAGCAGAAGCCAAGCGCCATGGGTTCGATCTTCGGTGGTTCGGCCGCTCCGGCTGCCGCTCGTCCGGTCATCAACGCGCCAGCCTGGTTCAATGAAAAGAACTTCATTGAAGCGGCCCGCAACCACTTCCAGTCCCTGCAGCAACACTGGGACGCCAACGAAATGGACAAGATCGCCGAGTTCGTGACCCCGCAGCTGCTTGAGTTCCTCAAGCGCGAACGTGCCGATCTGGGTGAGGGCTTCCAGTCCACCTACATTGATAACCTCAATGTTCAACTGGATGGCGTCGATGATCGCGCCGACAAGACCATCGCCACCCTGACCTTCAGCGGCGTGTCGAAAACCTCGCGTTTCGACCAGGGCGAAGTGTTCAGCGAAAGCTGGAACATGGAACGTCCACAGGGTGAGAACCAGCCTTGGCTGGTTGCCGGTATCCGCCAGAACGGCTGAACCGACCTGCGTTAAATGTGTCGCAACAAAAACCCCGGCCTCGGCCGGGGTTTTCTATTTCACGGTTGCATCTATAGCGAGCTACTGTATAAACCGCCCCAACTAAACCGCGCCATACAAGCAAGAGGATCCCGGACGTGGAAGAAATCATCGAACAACTGCGTGAAGCCAACGAACCGGTACCGGTCCCCTTGGAGCTGCCCGACGAAGATCTGCTGGTCGAAATCGAAGAACAACTGTTCATCGACATCCCATTTGTTTTCAGAGAATTTTTGCTGACCGTCAGCGACGTGGTCTACGGCAGCCTGGAGCCGGTGACCGTCACCGACCCGCAATCCCACACCTACCTGCCGGACGTTGCCGCCAACGCCTGGGACGCCGGTGTCGATCGCAGCCTGATCCCGATCTGCCAGGACGGTGACGACTACTACTGCGTCGAAGAAGACGGCACTGTAGTGCTGTGGCAAGCCGAAGAAGAGCTGATCGCCGAAGAAACCTGGGAATCGGTGTGGCACTGGGCACGAGACGTCTGGCTGGAAAGCTGAGCCGTCTGACGCGCCGCGTGGTCAATGCCCCGAAGATTCCTTGTGATTGTCCAGGGTTTCCAGCAAGGCCACCTGCATCCGCGTGTGCACGCGGATGAACCAGCGCCAGAGCAGCGCCGCCACGGCGGCCGCGACCACGACAATCAACACCAGCAACTTGTTGGTCGGCAGAATACTGGCCGACAAGGCTGCCAACAGCAGGAAGATCACCAACAGCGAAAGGATCGGGATCACCTCGGCGATCACCCGACGCACTCGCTGCGTGTGACGGCCGGCCATCTCCGGTTTCACGCCCATCTCCGCCAACAACATCGACAGCGCCTTGAGCTTGCGATAGGCGGCGATGAGGAACGGCAGCGACAACAGCAATGCCCCTCCCCAGATCAACGCCTTCTGCCAGCTCGGGTCGCTGATCCAGTCCTGCAAATAGGGAGACATTCGCTCGGCAAAAAAAGCGCCCGAGAAAAAAATCGCAATCACCAGCGCCAGATTGACCCCCACCTGCAACAGAATCCTCCGGATCATCGACGCCAGTAGCGCACCCTCGCCTTGAGGCTGGATGCTGCGCAGCCATTCACCATACATCCCCAATACGCGACCCAACCGCTGCGGCATCACGCCAGCCAGTTTGATCGATAGCGGATCAGCGGCGCGGATCAGATACGGCGTCAGTAACGTGGTAATCACCGACACCGCCACGGCGACCGGGTAGAGGAAGTTGCTGGTGACCTGCAGGGTCATCCCCAGTGCCGCGATGATGAAAGAAAATTCGCCAATCTGCGAAAGCCCCATCCCCACGCGCAGTGAGGTGCGTCCGTCATTGCCGGCGATAAAGGCACCGAGGCCACAGGACAGCATTTTGCCGAGCACCACAGCGACGGTAATGACTGCGATTGGCCAGGCGTATTGCAGCAGGATCATCGGGTCGAGCATCAGCCCGATGGCGACGAAGAAGATCGCACTGAACAGGTCGCGAACCGGCTCGATCAGGCGCTCGATCTTCAGCAATTGCCGCGACTCGGCCATGATCGCGCCAATCAGGAACGCGCCGAGCACCATGCTGTATTCAAGCTTGACCACCAACAGGCAGAAGCCGAAACACAGGCCCAGCACGGTGATCAGCAGCATCTCGTTGCTTTCGAATTTGGCCACGTAGGCCAGCAGGCGCGGCACCAGCAGAATCCCGATTACCAGCGCGACGATCATGAACAGCGAGAGCTTGCCGACCGTGGAAAACACTTCGCCGGAACTGACCGTGCCACTGACCGCGATGCTCGACAGCAAGGCGATGATGCCGATGCCGAGGATGTCCTCGACGATCAATACGCCGAAAATCAGCTGCGCAAAACGCTCGTTTTTCATCTTCAGGTCATTGAGCGCCTTGACGATGATGGTGGTCGATGAGATGGCCAGGATCGCGCCGAGGAACAGCGAGTCCATGGTGTTCCAGTCGAACCAGCGGCCGATTTCGTAGCCGATCCAGATCATCAGCACGATTTCCAGGAACGCCGCGATAAACGCCGTGGCGCCGACCTTGAACAGTTTGCGCAGGCTGAACTCCAGGCCCAGGCAGAACATCAGGAAAATCACCCCGAGTTCGGCGAGGGTCTTGATGGTTTCTTCGTCGTGGATCAGGCCGAAGGGTGGCGTGTGCGGGCCGATGATGAACCCGGCGACGATGTAGCCGAGGACGACCGGTTGTTTGAGGCGGTGAAACAGTACGGTCACCACGCCTGCGACCAGCATGATCACTGCCAGATCCTGAATAAAACTGATGGCATGCATGGCGTGGGGCTCCTTAAGGTCGACTTTCGGAGGTTAACACCGCGACTTCCGTCAGAAAGGCGGTGCAATATATGGAAACAGATCGATCCGGCGTGACGGCGATCACCCGCCCGGCGTCCCGATAACTGTGGTTTGAAAAAACCGAACAGGCACCCGCAGAGGTGCACTCCTCCGAAACCTGCCTTGAACCGTGAGAACGTTATGGAACCCGGAAACGCCCAGCTGTCGATGACGGTACTGATGACTCCCGACATGGCCAACTTCTCTGGCAATGTCCACGGCGGCACCTTGCTCAAGTACCTGGACGAAGTGGCCTACGCCTGCGCCAGCCGCTATGCCGGCCGCTACGTGGTGACCCTGTCGGTGGATCAGGTGATTTTTCGCGAGCCGATCCATGTCGGCGAACTGGTGACCTTCCTGGCGTCGGTCAACTACACCGGCAACACCTCCATGGAGGTCGGCATCAAGGTGGTGACCGAAAACATCCGCGAGCGCTCGGTGCGCCACACCAACAGCTGCTTCTTCACCATGGTTGCGGTGGATGACGACCGCAAACCGGCCGCCGTACCGCCGCTGCAACCACAGAACAGCGAAGACAAACGCCGCTACATGCAGGCCCAGCAGCGTCGGCAGATTCGTCAGGAGCTGGAAAAGCGGTATCAGGAGATCAAGGGCGACGCCTGATACATTTGGCCGTTAAATCGCATTCGCGGGCAAGTCGGATCGCCGCACCGCTCGCTCCTACAGGGATCGCATACAAACTGTAGGAGCGAGGCTTGCCCGCGAAGCTTTTAAAGGCTGATCGCGGTGGCTTCAAACCGTACGCGCGGATGCGCAATCCGGTCCTGCGCCCGCACCAGCTCCAACTCGTAACTGGCGCACGCCTGGGTCTCCAGCAGCACTTCATGCACCGCCGACGCAGCAAATTCGAACGCCGCCACCAGGCTGTCGCCCAGCAGTACACGCGCCAGAAACAGGCCGGATGTCAGGTCGCCAACGCCCACCGGCTGACGCGGAAACGCCAGCATTGGACGTCGCAGGTGCCAGCTGCCTTCGCTTGTCACCAGCAACATCTCGAACACATCCTCCGGTTTGCCGGGATAGGCCAGATGCTTGACCAGCACCGCCTGCGGACCGCGTGCCAGCAACGCTTTCGCCATGGCCAGGCAATCGAACAGCGACTGCGGCTTGCGGCCCGAGAAGCTGTCCAGCTCAAGTTGGTTCGGGCACATGAAGTCCGCCATGGCTGCCGCTTCCTCCAGCAGAAAATCGCTGACTTCAGCCGGCACGCTGCACCCCTTCTCTGGATGGCCCATCACCGGGTCGCACAGATACAGTGCCTTGGGATTCATCGACTTGATCCGCGCCACGCCCGTCAGGATCGCCCGGCCCTGGGCGGCACTGCCGAGGTAACCGGACAACACCGCATCGCAATTGCCCAGCTCGCCAATTGCTGCGATGCCTTCGACCAATTCGGGAATCTGCTGCGGTGCCAGCACGTCGCCCGCCCATTGCCCGTATTGGGTGTGGTTGGAGAACTGCACGGTATTGAGCGGCCAGACATTCACCCCGACCCGCTGCATCGGGAAAACCGCGGCGCTGTTGCCAGCGTGGCCGAACACCACGTGGGACTGAATGGCGAGCAGATGGGGCGTACGTTTCATGCGGTGAGTTTTCCGTAAACCGATTGAAATTCAAGCCGCGCAGTATGCGACTAAACGCAGCCTGTACGACAGGCCGGCGACGCAGTTAAGCTGACACTATCTAGTTGGAGCACCCTGTTGATGCTGACCCTCGGAAATATCTTCGTGTTGATGCTGCTCGCCACTGGCGGCGCGTGGCTGTGGCACAACCATGGCTTGCGCGAGCGTGCGCTGGAGCGGGTCAAGCTGCACTGCGTCAAGCTCGGCATCGAGTTGCTGGACGGCAACGTGGCGCTGAAAAAAATCGCCTTCATCAAGGATGCCAACGGGCGGCGACGCCTGGCCCGCGTGTATAACTTCGAATTCACGGTGACCGGTGAAACCCGCCACAACGGCACCATCACCCAGTTCGGCGCCCACAGCGCGCAGATCGAACTGGCGCCCTACCCGATGCCGTTCGACGACACGCCTCCGGTGGTCGACGTGGCGAAGCCTCGCGCTGAAGTGATTGAGCTTAGTCAGTGGCGGCAAGAACACACAAAATGGCGTCCTTAATTCAACCGACAGTCGGCCAGTGCGCTCTGCAATGAATCAACCTCCTGCGGCTCGCTGAAGATCAGCTCGATCCGTGAATCCCGACGCCATTCGCTGGGCTGCCAATCCAGCGTCGAGTTATCCAGGGCATTCGCTGAAACCCAGCCGTCGCTGCTGTGGATAACCAGCTTCGCCCGCCGCCAGGCAAGGCTTTCAAGCCATCGGCCAACGCGCGCGGAATCGAATGTCTGGCTCGGATGCCAGCGCCAGCCAATGCTCCAGCCCCCCTCCTGCTCCTGACTCAAGCAAATCGGCACCTCGGGATCGGTCCAGACGGTCGGCATCTGCGCCATTCCTTTGGGTTGGATGAAGTTATCCACACCCGCCACAGCCTTCGCCTCCAGGCCGGGCAACTCGCTCAATGGCAACCGCGCCTGTTGCGTCCAGTACACGCGACGCGCCGGCAACTGCGCAACGATTCGCTGACGATCGCTCGTGTCGAGGTTTTCCGACTTGTTCAGCAGCAACAACCCGGCGCTGCCCAACGCCTCCTGCTGCGTCACAGGCAGCGGTTTGCCGGCCGCCAGCGCTTGGGCATCCAGCACCAGCACGCTGGGCTGGACGGCCAGCACACCCAACCACGGCGCCTCTTGCAGTTGCCTGAGCAACTGCGCCGGATGGCCCAGCCCGGACGGCTCGATAAACAACCGATCCGGCCGCGCCTTGCGCAGCAAACGTCCGAGGCCAATCTGAAACGGCGCACCATTGACGCAACACAAACAGCCCCCGGCCACTTCGCCCAGTGCGATACCATCGGCGTCCCGGGTCAGCAACGCAGCGTCTAGGCCGATCTGGCCGAACTCGTTGATCAACACCGCCCAGCGCTCGTTCGCCGGCCGCTGCGCCAACAGATGCTTGATCAAACTGGTCTTGCCTGCACCCAATGGACCGGCAATGACGTGCGTGGGAATGTTCTGCAACATGGTCGGTGTTTTCTGAGGAGGTAAAGGATGCGGTTGATTGGCTGGACGTTGCTTCTGGCGCTGGTTTGCGGCGAGGCGCTGGCCCAGGCTTGCGTAGTACATAGCACGGCTGAGCGACTCGACGTGAAAGTCTGCCAGCAGAACCGCAACATCCCGGAAAAGCTCTTCGCCGACGGGTTCTGCCAGCCCAACCTTGCAGGCCAGAAAGTCGACGTGCAATACGTCGACCAATGCCCCGGCGGCGCATTCGGTGTGTGCAGCAACGCCCAAGTCGCCAATATGCCTTACCGGCAGGATATTCACTATTACGGCGTGGCCACTGACGCGGCGTACCTGAAGCCGTTTTGCGAAGGCCAGAGCCAAGGCAACTGGCTCAAGCCTTGATCCGCTAACCCAACCAGTCGAGGGTCAGGATCAAACGGCGCTCGCCCGGCGCGGGTTGCGGCGAGCGGTGGATCAGGCCAAAGCCTTCGTTGCCGTGCCATTTCTCGCCCTTGAGTAAAGCCACGTAACCGCTGGCGATGTGCTGGATCAGCGAATCATCCGTGGGTTCGGCTTCGGGTTTGCTCAATTGGCGGCGATCCATCGCCCCTTCCTTCAGCCATTCGCTGCCGATTCCGGCGTACGTGGTGATCAAGCGCACGGGCACATGATCGACGTGAAAACGCGGGCACATGGCTTTGTCCAGAACCCGTAGACGCACGCCGATACGCTTGGCGCCCAACAGACAGGCGAATGCGCTGACCAACCAGGAAACGTCGGCGATGAAGCCTTCGTAGCCTTCAAGATCGTTGAAGCCCGAGGCCAGTCCCTGCAGATTGGGCTCGGTGTCGTCAGCGGGCATTTCCAAAACCAGCGACTCGGCCAATGGCTCGTTCAGGGACAGCAACAAACGGCCGAAATCGGCGATGTGCACCGGGAGTCGGCGCTGCCAAATGGCGAGGTTCACGCCGTCGTCCAGAATTCGCGCGAGGGCTTGCGGCGTCTCACCCTGAACCTGGCAAATGACCGGTCGTAACTTCAAGGTCGGCGCCAGCATCACGCGGCGTCCTCTTCATGCCAGGGGCCGAACGGATCGGGCAACAATCGCCAGCCCTCGACGCCGGACGCCATTTCTTCATCACTCAGCAGGCAGTCGTCGAGTTCCGCAGTGAGTAAGTTGAAGTCGATGTTCTGGCCAATGAACACCAGTTCCTGCCGGCAATCGCCAGTGGCGGCGGTCCAGTTTTCCATGATCCCGGCGGTGCTTTCTTCGTCCTGCGGCCATTGGGTTTTCGGCACGAAACGCCACCAGCGGCCGGCAAAACCATGGCGCATCAAACCGCCCGCCTGAGACCAACTGCCCGCGTCCATGGGTTTGCTCGCGAGCCAGAAAAAACCTTTCGAGCGCAGCAATTTGCCATTTACCCACGGACGGTCGATGAAGCTGAAAAAGCGCTGTGGATGAAACGGCCTGCGTGCTCGATACGCCGTGGAAGCGATGCCGTATTCCTCGGTTTCCGGCACGTGTTCACCGCGAAGCTCCTGCAACCAGCCTGGCGCCTGTGCCGCTTTTTCAAAGTCGAAACGACCGGTGTTGAGGATCTTTTTCAGCGGGATTTCGCCCATGACCATCGGGATGATTTCGGCTTGCGAGTTCAATCGTTCGAGGATCGCGATCAGCTCCTGACGCTCGCGGCTGCTGATCAAATCGATCTTGCTGATCAGGATCACGTCGGCGAATTCGATTTGCTCGATCAATAGGTCGGTGATCGAGCGCTCGTCCTCTTCGCCAAGGGTTTCGCCACGAGAGGCGAGGCTTTCGGCGGCCTGATAATCGAGCAGAAAGTTCATGCCATCGACCACAGTGACCATGGTGTCGAGACGTGCGATGTCGGCCAGGCTTTGCCCTTCTTCGTCGCGGAAAGTGAAGGTTTCCGCCACGGGAAGGGGTTCCGAAATGCCGGTGGATTCGATCAGCAAGTAATCGAAGCGGCCGTCCCTGGCGAGTTGGCTGACTTCTTCGAGCAGGTCTTCGCGCAAGGTGCAGCAGATGCAGCCGTTGCTCATTGCCACGAGTTTTTCTTCGGCGCGGTTCAGGGTGACATCACGCTGAACTTCGCTGCCATCGATGTTGATTTCGCTCATGTCGTTGACGATCACGGCGACTCGCAGGTTGTCGCGGTTACGCAGCACGTAGTTGAGCAGCGTGCTTTTGCCGGCGCCGAGAAAGCCCGACAAAACGGTCACGGGGAGACGATTGGGCATCAGGTAGTCCTCACAGGAGATGCCCGGTCGCAGTGTCGGGCTTAATTCAATGTTATAGTATAACAATGCAATTAAACCACTCCCCTCTTGCCGGCAGTGACAAAGGGCAGGATGCTGAAGCCCGTTCGCCCCGAGAGAACCCCCATGCGCACTGCCTTGAAATTAACGCTGATAAGCGTTTCGTTGCTGCTCGCCGTAGACGCCTGGGCGCAAATCCCGAGCCTGGCCAGCTGCACCCGCAGCGCTAACCTGCTGGCCTGCGTGGATGCCGACGGCAACGCTTACAGCGTCAACACCGTCGGCAGCACGATCTACTTGCGAGGCTTCGAACGGGCGGGCAAGCGCTATTGGGCGCAAACCAACAGTCGCTACGGGCAACTGACATTCTTCACAGGGATCGCTTCCGACGGCGAAGCCTGGGTGGGCTACAACCGTCGGGTTGGCTGGACCACCATCAACCGGTTTTCCAGTTCCGGTGGCAGCAGTGCCAGGTTCACTTGCAGCCGGATCACCGGCTGCTAGGCCTGCGCTTTATGCTGTTCTTGTTGCCAGGCGATGTAACTGTTGACCGGCGGATTCTTCTGGAAGTAGCGCTGTAATCCTTCGAACAATCCGTCAGCCACGGCCTGCTGATGCCGCGCCGTGACCAGCCGCTGACTGTCGCGAGCGTTGGAAATGAAGCCGGTTTCCACCAGGATCGACGGCACGTCCGGCGATTTCAGCACGGCAAATCCTGCCTGCTCCACGCGCTTCTGATGCAACGTGGTGATGCCCGCCAGACTGCCGAGCACGGTGCTGCCCAACTGCAAACTCGCGGCGAGGGTGGCGTTCATCGACATGTCGAGAATCACCCCGGCCAGCATCGGGTCCTTGTCCTTGAGATTGAGCAGGCTGGTGGCGCCCAGCAGGTCCGCGCCGTTCTCTCGCTGCGCCATGAAGCGCGCCGTGGCCGACGTCGCTCCGCCCTCAGACAAGCAATACACCGACGCGCCAGAAGCCGTGAGACGCGGCGCCGCATCGGCATGCACCGAGATGAACATATCGGCGTTGTGTTTGCGGGCGATCTCCACGCGCTTGCGCAGCGGGACGAAGAAGTCGTCGTTGCGCACCAGTTTCACGTCGAAGCCCTTCTCCCGTTTCAGCCGTTTGGCCAGCAGCTGAGCGATGGACAGCACCACGTCTTTCTCACGTTCACCTTTGGCACCGACCGCGCCCGGGTCTTTGCCGCCATGACCGGGGTCGACCACCACGATGATGTCCCGTTTCGGGTGAGCCTTGTCGATGGCTGTCACGGGCGCGGCGGCTATTTGCAAGGGTGCCGCTGTCTTCAGGTCGAGCACCAGCCGATGACCCTGCCCGTCCTGCGGCGGCAACAAAAAGCTGTTGAGCTGCACCGGGCCGCTGAGGTCGAGAACGATCCGCGTATCGCCCTGACCAAAGTGCCCGGAGCGGATCGAGCGAATCACCGTGTTGCCAAGCACCAGCTGGCTGAAGTCGCCACTGAGGTCGGCGCCACTGAGGTCAATGATCAGCCGCTCAGGCGCGCTCAGTGAAAAGGTTTTGTACTGCACCGGCCCGCTCAGATCGAACACCAGGCGCAGCTTGTCATCCGAGCGCCAGAGCCGCGCGTTGCGAATTTGCGTGGCGCCAACACCGAAGGGCAATGCGAAGGCCGCGCTGGCCAGGATCAAGTTGAGCAAGTGACGTCTGTGCATGGTGAAAGCCGCTCGTGAAAAAGGCGTAGTCGATTTTAATGTAATAACATAACATGTCGAACCGACTTCCACGATGGACCTGCTCATGAATGCGCTGACTCTGCCGGATATCGCCGCGCAGGCCTCACGCCAAGCCCTGCCACTTGAATGGGTGGGCATGTGCGGCATTGCTCTTCCAGTTTTGTTCGATGGCCAACGATTGAGCGCGAAGGCCGATGCGGGCGTGAGCCTCGACGATGGAGAAGCGCGCGGCATTCATATGTCGCGGCTGTACCTGGCGCTGGAAATGCTCGAACAGGAACGGCTGACACCCGCCCTGTTGCGGCGTGTCTTGCAGCGATTTCTTGATACCCATGAAGGTCTATCCCACAGCGCTTACCTGAACATTCACGCAGATTTGCTGCTCAAACGGCCAGCGCTGATCAGTCCATTGTCCGGTTGGAAATCCTATCCAGTCAGCATCAATGCGCGTTTGAAAAACGCGATGTTCCACGTGGAACTAAACATCGACATCCCCTATTCCTCAACTTGCCCCTGTTCAGCTGCACTGGCGCGGCAGTTGATTCAGCAGCAATTCGTCGACGACTTTGCCAACCAGCCACTGCAACACGCCGATGTTTTGGCTTGGCTCGGCACCACAAAAGGCATCGTTGCCACGCCTCACAGCCAACGCAGCAATGCGCAGCTAAGGCTGCGTCTCGATGATTATCTCGATGACCTGCCACTGATTGCGCTAATCAACGACGCCGAAGCCGCACTCGGCACCGCCGTGCAAACCGCGGTAAAGCGTGCCGACGAACAAGCCTTCGCGCTGGCCAATGGTCAAAACCTGATGTTCTGCGAAGACGCCGCTCGCCGTTTGAATCTGGCGTTGAGGCGCTCGCCCGGCATCAATGCCTTCCACTTGAAAGTCGTCCACGCCGAGAGCCTGCACGCCCACGACGCCGTCGCCGAAAGCCGATGGAATTGGGAGGCCGCATGATTCGCTGCGAGGCGTTGCGCTGGGGTGCACCGGGCCAACCGCTCACGCCACCGGTAGATTTCGAACTGAACCAAGGCAGCCTGACCGCCGTGATCGGCGCCAACGGCTCAGGCAAAAGCAGCCTGCTGAAAGTCATCGCCGGCCTGCAAAAACCACTGACCGGCAAAGTGATCCTGGATGTTCCACGCAAAGGCTCACTCTCGTTCCTTCCCCAGCAACAGCACCTCGACCGGCAATTCCCGATCAGTCTGCAAGAGTTGGTCGCCGCGGGTTTCTGGGGCAGCAAGCAATCCCCCGACGTCCGAAGTCAACGCCTTAAAGCCGCACTAGAAAACTGGTGCCTGACCGGTCTGGAGCAGCGCCCATTGATGGCCCTCTCCGGCGGCGAATTGCAGCGCGCCCTGCTCGCCCGATTGAGCCTCGCCGAAGCGCCCTTGCTGTTGCTCGATGAACCTCACGCCGCCCTCGACGAACTCGGTCAATCACTGCTGTGGAGAAACATCCACGCCTGGCACGCCGAAGGTCGAACCCTGGTGGTCGTGTGTCATGACCTCGCCGCCGTGCGCCAACACATTCCTCAAACGCTGCTGATCAAAAGCAGCGGCTGCGTCCTCGGCTCAAGCACCGAGCTTATCCGCCAACAACCACAGACGCAGGTGGCCTGATGCTCGCCGCTGCCCATCTTTGGCAACCGTTCCACGAGTTCGTGTTCATGCGCCGGGCACTGCTCGGTGGATTGGTGTTGGCCTGCAGCACGGCACCGCTCGGGGTGTTTCTGATTCTGCGACGCATGAGTCTGATCGGCGACGCGGTCGCTCACGGCATTCTGCCCGGCGCCGCGCTCGGCTTCTGGTTTGCCGGGCTGAGCTTGCCGGCATTGACCTTCGGCGGCCTCGGTGCGGGCCTGAGCATGGCCGGGCTCGCGGCATGGATCACCCGCCGCACAGGTCTGAGAGAAGACGCGAGCCTCGCTGCGATCTACCCAATCTCCCTCGCCAGCGGCGTGCTGATCCTCGGCATCGCCGGTAAACGCCTGGACCTGCTGCACCTGCTTTTTGGCTCGGCGTTGGCGGTCGACGGTCCGACGTTGACCGGCATGTTGTGGGTCTCAGGGCTCAGCCTTATCGCCATGGCACTCATCTACAAACCGTTGTTGCTGGACACCCTCGACCCACTGTTTCTGCAAACCGTCAGCCGTCTTGGTCCGCTGGCACACGGCGTATTCCTGACATTGGTGGTGCTGAATCTGGTGATCGGATTTCAAGCCATCGGTGCGTTGATGGTCGTCGGTCTGATGATGTTGCCCGCCGCCGCGTCGCGTTTCTGGAGCCGACGCTTGCCCGTGTTGATGGCCATCGCCGGGCTGCTTGGCTGCCTCTCGGTGTGGCTCGGCTTGTTGCTGTCGTTCTATTACTCGCTGCCCAGCGGCCCGGCGATCGTGCTGGTGGCTGGCGGTGGGTATTTGCTGTCCGTGGTGTTCGGACCGGTGCACGGCTTGCTGCGCCGCCCGCCCTTGCTCACATCCCAATGAGGTGTTTCCCGATGCGCGCTTTACTCGTGCTGTTCAGTTTGATGCTGTCGATGTCGTTGTCTGCGGCGGAAAAACTGCAGGTGGTCACCAGCTTCAGCATCCTCGCCGACATGACCCATCAGGTCGGTGGCGAGCACATCCAGATCACCAACATGGTCGGCCCCGATGCCGATGCTCACACCTATGAGCCGACTCCGGACGATGCCAAGGCATTGCTCAAGGCCAGACTCATCATCAAAAACGGCTTGGGTTTCGAGCCGTGGCTGGACCGCCTGGTGACCAGCACCGAGACCAAAGCCCCGGTCATCAGCGCGAGCCACGGCGTCATCCCACGCTCGCTGGATGAAGATGGCGAGACCGTCCCCGACCCTCACGCCTGGCACAACCTGGCGAACACCGAGCTGTACATCAGCAACATCACCAAGGCGCTGATCGCCGCCGACCCGGCGAACAAAGCCGACTATGTACGCAACAGCCAGGCCTACCTGAAACAGATCTACGCGCTGCTCGCCGAAGCCAAAGCCAAGCTCGGTTCGCTGCCACCGGGCAACCGCAAGATCGTGACGTCCCACGACGCATTCGGTTATCTCGGTCAGGCCTATGGCATCGACTTCATGGCGCCGCAAGGTCTGTCCACCGAGCGCGAACCTTCCGCCGCCGAAGTCGCTGCGCTGATCACCCAGATTCGCCAGGCCAAGGTCAAAGCGGTGTTCATGGAGAACATCAAGGATGCCCGCCTGCTCAAGCAGATTGCCGATGAAAGCGGTGCACACATTGGCGGCACGCTGTACTCCGATGCGCTCGCCGCCAGCGGTCCGGCGAGCACCTTTACCGGGTTGTTCGAGTACAACCTCAACACCTTGTACGAGGCGTTGAGCAAGCCATGATCCGCAAGAATCCCTCAGGTGATTTGCCGCTGATTGCGGAGTCCGCCTACGTCGATAAGACCGCGATCATCTGCGGCAAAGTGGTGATCGGCGAGAACGTATTCGTCGGCCCCTACGCGGTGATTCGCGCGGACGAAGTCGACGCCTCCGGTGAGATGGAGCCGATCACCATTGGCGCCAACTCGAACATCCAGGACGGCGTGGTGATCCACTCCAAGTCCGGTGCGGCGGTGACGATCGGCGAGTTCAGCTCGATCGCCCACCGCTCCATCGTTCATGGACCGTGCTCCGTGGGCGACCGGGTGTTCATCGGGTTCAACAGCGTGCTGTTCAACTGCGCCGTCGGTGATGGCTGCGTGGTGCGGCACAACTCGGTGGTCGACGGTCGCGACTTGCCTGCCGACTTCTACGTGCCCTCTACCACCCGCATCGGGCCCAAGACTGACCTGTCGCAATTCCCGCCGGTGAGCGTCAGCGCCTCGGAGTTTTCCGAAGACGTGGCGCGCACCAACGTCGATCTGGTGCGCGGCTACAAAGCCCTGCAAAACGAGTTCTGACCATGAACAACGTGCTGATTCGCAATGCCCGGATGGTGAATGAAGGACGTGAGTTCGATGGTGATCTGTTGGTCGGCCATGGTCGCATCGTCAAGATCGCGAGCAGCATCGAAGGGGAAAATGCTGCCGTCGAAATCGATGCTGACGGCCAGTGGTTGTTGCCTGGAATGATCGATGATCAGGTGCACTTCCGCGATCCCGGCTCGCCCGACAAGGGCAGTTTCTACACCGAATCGCGAGCTGCGGTGGCCGGCGGCATCACCAGTTTCATGGACATGCCCAACACGAATCCGGCGACCCTGACGCTGGCAGCATTGGCCGACAAGAAGCGCCGCGCAGCGATCAATTCGGTGGCCAACTACGGTTTTCACTTCGGCGTGAGCAACGACAATCTCGACACCGTCGCCGCGCTCAATCCTTGCGAAGTGGCCGGTGTAAAAGTGTTCATGGGCGCGTCCACGGGCAACATGCTGGTAGACGATCCCAAGGTCCTGGAGCGGCTATTCGCCGAGGTGCCGACGATTCTGTTGGCCCACTGCGAACACACGCCCAGCATCGACGCCAATGCGGTGAACCTGCGAGAGCTGTTCGGCGAGCACATTCCCGCAGCAGCCCATCCGCTGATCCGCAATGCCGAGGCCTGCTTCCGTTCGTCCTCGATGGCCGTGGATCTGGCCAAGCGGCATGGCACCCGGCTACACGTGTTGCACCTGACCACCGCCCGCGAACTGGCGTTGTTCGAAGACAAGCCACTGACACAAAAACGCATTACCGCCGAAGTCTGTCTGCACCACCTGCTCTTCGACGATCGCGACTACGCAACGCTCGGCAACTTGATCAAATGCAACCCGGCGATCAAGACTCAGGCCGACCGAGACACCTTGCGCCGGGCCCTGATGAGTGATCGACTGGACGTCATCGGCAGCGATCACGCGCCTCACACCTGGGACGAAAAGCAACGTCCCTACTGCCAGGCACCGTCCGGCTTGCCATTGGTGCAACACGCCCTGCCCGCCCTGCTGGAGTTGGTGGCGGATGACGTTCTACCGATCACCACCCTTGTGGCCAAGACCAGTCACCGTGTCGCCGATCTGTTTGCGATTCCCGACCGAGGCTATTTGCGCGAAGGGTATTGGGCCGACCTGGTGTTGATCAAACCCGAACCTGGTGGCGTTGCCGTCTCCCAACAGCCGATCCTGTCTCAATGCGGCTGGACGCCCTTCGCGCAACGACGCTTTCGCCACAGCGTGAGCACTACGTTGGTATCGGGGCAAATGGCGTGGCACGACAAATGTCTTAATGACAGCTGCCAGGGTTTACCGCTACGGTTTACACGCTAGTGCAGCACTCGAGAGCACCGACATGATCCACATCACTCTGAGCGATGGTTCATTGCGTGAATACGACCAACCGTTGTCGGTGTACGAGTTCGCCGCGAGCATTGGTCCCGGGCTTGCCAAAGCAGCCGTCGCCGGCCGGGTGGACGGCGTATTGGTGGACTGTCAGTTCTTGATCGAAGCCGATGCCCGGGTCAGCATCGTGACGCCTCAAGAACCCGATGGCCTGGAGATACTGCGCCGCTCCTGCGCATTGATGCTGGCGATGGCCGTGAAACAGCTCTATCCAAAAGCGCAATTGCAGACCGGATCGGCGCTGGGTGACGGGTTCTATTATGAGTTTGCCTTTGAACGACCGTTAAACCTGGACGACCTTGCGGGCATCGAAGCGCGCATGAAGACCCTGGCGGCGACCAATCATTCGATCCGCCGGCGCGAGCCGTCACCGCGCTCCAAGTACATGGAAAAACTTGCGACCTACCTGCTCGGGGACTTCGAATGTGTGTCGATGGGCCCGCATGCTCCGGCAACCAGAGTGTTGCAGGCATTCGCGCTCGATCACATCAGCGGCCTTGCGCCACAGCGGATCTATGGCACGTGCTGGTCTTGCCAGGAGGAACTGGACGACTGGCGGGCACCGCCGCACGTGATGGTCGTGAGCATGGATGATCGCCAAACGGATTACGCACAGTGGGTGACCGAGGCCTTGCGCCGAAGCGGCGTACGCGCCCGTGCGGACCTGCGCAACGAGAAGGTCCGCCACAAGATTCGCGAACACAGCCAGCAAGTGCCGTATCTCGTTGTAATCGGGGAGAAAGAAAAAGAAGGCGGGTTTGTCAGCGTGCGCAGTCGCACCGGGGAGGATTTTGGCCGGATGGCCATTGAGGCGGTGTGTGATTGGCTGAGATCAACGGGGATTGCGGGTGCCTGAAATGACGCCTTCGCGGGCAAGCCTCGCTCCTACAGGATTCACACCGTCCCCGTAGGAGCGAGGCTTGCCCGCGAAGCTTTTAAGCCCTTGGCTTCACTGTTCCACAATCCTGCCCCAACCACACCGCGCGAGTATCAAGGCTACCCTTCTGCTGAATGCCGGTGGCGTTGAACGTGCCATTGACCTTGGTGGTGAACTCACGATCACTGAGGAATGTGGCCACACCCGCACCCTGCGCTTTCGGGCAACTGAAGCGGAATTTCCACTGGTTACCGGTGCGCTCGGTGATTTCCTGCTTGCAGCCCGATTGCGGATCCGTCAGCGGAATGTTGTCGGTCTTCACTTGCTCCGGCGTCAGGCAAGCCCGGATCCCCTTGCCGCCCATGGTGATGCCCTGCTTCTCCAGCTGCGCGCGCTGTTCAGGCGTCATTTGGCTCTGTATCTGGCCGAGGATCAGTTGCAGATCCGGCATGTTCTGGTCATCGACCTTCATGTTGCTCGAGGTCAATTCCCACAAACCCGGCTGCAGCATCTGCGCCTGAGCGGCCACCGGAAGTGCTAAACCTAAAGCTACGGCCAAACCCAGCAGACGAACGTTCATTGAGTAACTCCTGATCGATAGTGGCCGTTAGACGTCAGCCACGGGCTTCGGTTCATGGGCCAATTAAATAGCGACATTCTGCACGGAACATGGTCTGTTAAGCACTGAATCTTCAGGAGCAAGGCTGCCCCCATGGATTACTTTGGACCGCACATTTTCGGTTACCTGATCGCCCTGCTGCACTCGTTAGGCATGATCGCCGCCATTCATGCCGTGTTGACCGTTCGGACCGCTCAGGGCTCGATCGCCTGGGCCTTGTCGCTGCTGTTCATTCCCTACTTCACGCTCATTCCCTATCTGGTCTTCGGCCGCAGCACCTTCGATGGCTACATCAAGGCACGGCGACAGGCCAACGAGGAAATGCGCAAGGCCATCTCCGATTTGAACTGGCGCCCGTGGATCGAAGAAGCACTGACCGCCCGTGCCTCCAACGCCTACGCATCATTGAGGGCGATGCCAAAACTGGGCCGCATGCCCTGCCTGGCGAACAACGAAGTCAGCCTGCTGATCAACGGCCACGCCACTTTCGAGGCGATCTTCGAGGCCATCAGCCAGGCTAAGGAAGCCGTGCTGATCCAGTTTTTCATCATCCACGACGACCGTCTGGGCCAACGCCTGCAAACCTTGTTGCTGAAAAAAGCTGCCGAAGGCGTCGCCGTTTATTTACTGTACGACCGCATCGGCAGCCACTCCCTGCCCCACAGTTATGTGCAGCCGTTGCGCGATGCCGGTGTCGAGGTCAAAGCCTTCGCGACGCGTAGCGGCTGGCTCAATCGCTTTCAGGTCAACTTCCGCAACCATCGCAAGATCGTCGTGGTGGACGGCGTGTTGGGCTTCGTTGGCGGGCATAACGTAGGCGACGAATACATGGGCGAGAAACCACCCCTCGCCCCTTGGCGCGATACCCACGTGCGGGTGCGCGGGCCGGTGGTGGCGTGCATGCAGGAGTCCTTCGCCGAAGACTGGTTTTGGGCAGCGCGCTCCTTGCCGCCGTTAATACTGCCGGACGCGTATCCGGACAACGGTGTGCTCTGCCAATTGCTTGCCAGCGGACCGGCAGATTCCTACGAAACCTGTTCGTTATTCTTCGTCGAAGCCATTCACGCGGCGACCGAGCGGGTGTGGATTACCAGCCCCTACTTCATCCCCGATGAAGCGGTGTTTGCCGCCTTGAGGCTGGCGGTTCTGCGCGGCGTGGATGTGCGATTGCTGCTTCCTTCACGACCGGATCACCGCATCGTCTACGCCGCCTCCAGCCTGTATGCCTTCGAAGCCGTGCGCGCCGGTGTGCGGGTATTTCGCTACCAGCCCGGTTTCCTGCATCAGAAAGTGGTGTTGATCGACAGCGAAATCAGCGCCATCGGCAGCGCCAATATGGACAACCGCTCGTTCCGGCTGAATTTTGAAGTGATGTTGCTGACTGTCGACCGAGTGTTTGCCGGCGAGGTGGAACAGATGCTCAACGACGACTTCGACCAGGCGCATGAAGTCGCCAAAGAAGAAAGCCGGGAGACCCACCGCCTGCAACAGGTCGGCATGCGGATCGCCCGGCTTATTTCACCGATACTTTAAGGGTTGTAGATGTCGTCGCGGGTCCAGGGCAGTTCATGGCTGCCATCGGGGTGGGCTTTCACTGCGAGGATCTGGTGCAAGTTGATCCAGCCCCGGGCGAATGCATAAGCACATCCCGCCAGGTACAGCCGCCAGATTCGCAAGGCCTGCTCCGGCACCTGCCGGGCGGCCGCTTCCAGGTTGTCCTCCAGGCGCTCGCTCCAATGGTCCAGGGTGCGCGCGTAGTGCAGGCGCAAACTCTCGACATCGACGATCTCCAGCCCCGCTTCGCTGATCTCGGCAGAGATCATCGACAGGTGCGGCAGCTCGCCGTTGGGGAACACGTACTTCTCGATAAAATCACCCGCGCCGCGTCCCACTGGCCGGCCATCGGTGTGCTTGGCGGTGATGCCGTGGTTCATCACCAGGCCGCCCTCTTTCACCGCGCCGAACAGGGTATTGCAGTACTCGGCCAGGTTCTCGTGCCCCACATGCTCGAACATGCCGACGCTGACCACTTTATCGAAGCGCCCGTCTTGAGGCAGATCGCGGTAATCAAGCAGTTGCAGCTCGACCAGATCGTCGAGGCCTTCCTCCTTCACCCGCTCACGGGCCAGGGCCAGTTGCGCTTTGCTCAGTGTGATCCCGAATACCTTCGCGCCAAACTCCCGCGCCGCATAGCGCGCCAAACCGCCCCAGCCACAACCTACATCCAGCAGATACTCGCCAGGTTGCAGGCGTAGTTTGCGACACAGGTGGCGGAACTTGGCTTGCTGGGCCTGCTCAAGCGTTTCGCTGCCGGTCTCGAAATAGGCGCAGGAATACGCCATGTCACTGTCGAGCCACAGCTGATAAAACGCGTTGGACAGGTCGTAGTGATAGGAAATCGCCTTGGCGTCGGTTTCCTTGTCGTGGGCGGTGCGAACAGGCTGACTGTCGAGGTCGCCCAGCAAGGCCTGACTCCATTCATCAACGACGCGGATCACCTCGCTGATGGAGCCTTCCAGCTCAAGTTTGCCCTCGACGAATGCCGCTCCGAGCGCATCGAGGCTGGGATGAGTCAACTGGGTAACCATTTGTGGGTCCTTGACCACAATCGTGACGCTGGGCGTCGGCCCCAGATTAAATTCATGGCCGTCCCAGAGTCGCAGGCGTAGCGGTAACTGCAGATTCTGTAAGGCCGGTGGAAGTTGCGCGAGCATGGAATATCCCCCTTGTTTCAGACGTCTGATGTGAGGGTAGACCATCCTTGAAAAATAGCAGGCTATCGATTTAATAGCCGTCTTCTATGATTTGCAGCGCTTGAAACAAGCGCCGCAAAATCACAGAAGTGATTGCCCTCACACTAGATGACTGCGAATTTCGCGCACAGTTCTGAAATGTTCACATCGCTTAGACGTCATCCTTCATCTTGAGCAACGGCTCCTGGAAACGCAGCAGCCGTCCGGCGTTGCCCAATACCAGCAACGTGCTCAGGTTATGCAGCAGCGCAGCAATCATCGCCCCTGCCGCACCGAGCCAGCCGAAGGCAGCGAAAGCAACAATTGCCAGTGTCCAGCCCAGACCGATGATCACGTTGACCTGCAAGGTCTGCCGGCATTGGCGACTCAAACGTACGCAAGTGCCGAGCCGACGCAGGTCGCTGCCGATCAGCACGATATCGGCTGAAGCCAAGGCAATATCCGCACCGCCCGCCCCCATAG
>NZ_JAGYFZ010000058.1:0-38378 GCF_019946675.1 Pseudomonas sp. BF-B-15 | reverse complement strand
GCCTCGCTCCTACAGGGATTCGCTCAATGGCCGGAGGCCGCGGGCCCGGCCTTTGCCGCGAACGGTGGTTTCGCCAGCCACACCAGCACGATCAACCCCATGAACGCCCACCCCAGCAACGTGAAGTAATCCACGGTGGAGAGCATGTACGCCTGACTGGTCAGCACATGATCGAGCTGCGCATACGCCGGGTTGTTCGCGCCGCCCAGCGCATTCAGGGCCTCGCGGGTCGCCGGTTCGTAGGTGCTGATGCTTTCGCTCATGTACGCGTGATGCTGATCCGCCCGGCGAATCCAGATCCACGTGGTCAACGACGCTGCAAAACTGCCGCCCAGTGTCCGCAGGAACGTCGCGAGGCCCGCGCCATCGGCAATCTGGCTCGGTGGCAGGTCCGACATCAAAATGCTCAAGGTCGGCATGAAGAACAGCGCCACGCCAATACCCATGAACAGTTGCACCAGGGCGATGTGCTGGAAGTCCACCTCGTTGGTGAACCCGGCGCGCATGAAGCAGCTCAAGCCAATCGCCAGGAACGCCAGACCCGCCAATAACCGCAGGTCGAACTTGTGCGCGTACTTGCCGACAAACGGCGAGAGGATCACCGGCAGAATCCCGATCGGCGCCACCGCCAGCCCGGCCCACGTTGCCGTGTAGCCCATCTGCGTTTGCAGCCATTGCGGCAGAATCAGGTTGATGCCGAAGAACCCGGCGTAACCCAGCACCAGCACAATCGTGCCGATGCGGAAGTTGCGATACGCGAACAAGCGCAGGTTGACCACCGGGTGTTTGTCGGTCATTTCCCAGATCACGAACACCGCCAGCGCAATCGCGGAAATGGCCGCGCCGATGAGGATGAAATTCGATTCGAACCAGTCGAGGTCGTTGCCCTTGTCGAGGATCACCTGCAACGCGCCGACACCGATGATCAACGTGATCAGACCGACGTAATCCATTGGCTGATAACTGGTCACCACCGGCCGCGCCTTGAGCTGCGAACGCACCACCATCACCGCGAAAACCCCGATTGGCACGTTGATGAAGAAGATCCACGGCCAGCTATAACTGTCGGTAATCCAGCCGCCCAGAATCGGCCCGGCAATCGGCGCCACCACCGTGACCATCGCCAGCAACGCCAGGGCCATGCCGCGCCTGGCCGGCGGATAAACCGCGATCAGCAGCGTCTGGGTCATCGGGTACAACGGCCCGGCCACCAGACCTTGCAACACCCGAAAGCCAATCAGCTCCGGCATCGAGGTGGAGATACCGCAGAGAAACGAAGCCAGCACAAACAGGATCGTCGCCCACAGAAACAGTTTCACTTCGCCAAAGCGCCGACTGAGCCAGCCAGTCAGCGGCAGCGCAATCGCATTGCTCACCGCAAACGAGGTGATCACCCAGGTGCCCTGCTCCGAACTCACGCCCAGGTTGCCGGAAATCGTCGGCAACGCCACGTTGGCGATGGTGGTGTCGAGCACTTGCATGAAAGTCGCCAGCGACAGGCCGATGGTGCTGAGCAGCAGGCTGGGCGGGGTGAAAGACGCGTTATTGCTCATCGCGAATCCTTTGAAACCTGATGGGCGCTGCGCCCCTTACAGACGCAGCTGACCGTGTAGGAGCGAGCTTGCTCGCGATGGTGGTCCAGACAACGCGGGTATCCAGACAGCCGCGCGTTATCGTTGACATCCATCGCGAGCAGGCTCGCTCCCACAGGGTCGGTGTCATGGCGAATCAGCGTTGCGCGGTTTTGCTGACCGCTGCGCTGTTGTCGTGGATCAACTGCGTGATCATCGCGTCGGCCTCGGCCAACTGACGGTCGTAGACGCTGGTGCTGAACGACGCCTTTTGCGGCGGCTGTTGCGCCAGCACCGGGCCGCTCTGGTCGCGCAGGTTCACATCGACCTGAGTCGACAGGCCCACGCGCAACGGGTGCTTGGCCAGTTCTTCGGCGTTGATGTGAATCCGCACCGGCACACGCTGCACGATCTTGATCCAGTTCCCGGTGGCGTTCTGCGCCGGCAGCAAGGCAAACGCACTGCCGGTGCCCGCGCCGAGGCTGTCTATGGTGCCGCTGAATTTCACGTCGCTGCCGTACAGGTCAGCCTGGATATCCACCGGTTGGCCAATGCGCATGTCGCGCAGTTGGGTTTCCTTGAAGTTGGCGTCGATCCACAACTGATCCAGTGGAATGACGGCCATCAGCGCGGTGCCCGGCTGGACCCGTTGACCGAGTTGTACCGAGCGCTTGGCGACGTAACCGGTCACCGGTGCAATCAGAGTGCTGCGGGAATGGTTCAGGTACGCCTGGCGAAGTTGCGCGGCGGCCGACATCACGTCCGGGTGCGACGACACCACGGTGTCATCCACCAGGGCGCTGGTGGTTTTCAGTTGCTGTTTGGCGTTGGCCAGGGCGTTTTGCGCCGAGGTCAGGTCATCGCGAGCGTGGGACAGTTCTTCCTGGGAAATAGCCCCGCCCGCCGCGAGATTTTTCCGGCGGTTGAAGTTGTCCTGAGCCTTCTGCACTTCCGCCTGCTGGGCGTTGACCTGGGCTTTCATGCCGTCGACGTTGCTGTACAAGCCGCGTACCTGACGCACGGTGCGAGCGAGGTTGGCCTGGGCACTTTGCAGACCGACTTCGGCGTCGTTCGGGTCGAAATTCACCAGCACCTGGCCTTCATGGACCAGGTCGCCGTCATCAGCGCCGATGCTCACGACGGTGCCGGTGACCAGCGGCGTGATTTCCACCACGTTGCCGTTCACATAGGCGTCGTCGGTGCTTTCGTTCCAGCGCCCGTAGAATTCGTGATAACCCCAGACGCCGACACCGGCGAGGACCACCACGATGGCCAGGACCACCAGCATGACTTTGCGTTTGCGCGGGTTGCTGGTGTCTGGACTGTTGTCAGCGGCTTGAATGTTTTGTGCAGTGGCCATGACCATTACCTTGAATTAGTTGTGCTGCGTGGCTGGGGTTGCGTTGGCCGCGGTCAGGGTTTCGCCCTGAAAACCGCCGCCCAGCGCCTGCATCAGTTGGATCGACAGGTCGATCTGCTCGGCATTCAGGTTGGCCAGCTGACGCTGGGCCTGGAGCAATTGCTGCTCGATGCTGAGCACGTCCAGGTAGTTACCGATGCCGGAACCGTACCGCTGGACCACGGTGTTGTAAGAATCCTGGGCAATGTCGGTGGCGTGCTGCTGAGCGCCGATCTGCCGGCCGATGTCACGCAACTGGTTGATGGTGTCGCTGACATCACCGAGGGCTTTCACCAGGCTTTTGTTGTACTGCGCAACGGCGAGGTCGTAATCGGCGTCGCGGGCATCGAGGTCGGCGCGCAGGCGGCCGCCGTCGAAAATCGGCAGGGAAATGGTCGGTGCGATGTTGAAGAATCGACTGGCCGAACCGAACATCGCGTCGCCCAACAACGATTCGGCACCGGCCGCCGCGCTGAGGTTCAGGTTGGGATAGAACCGGGTCTTGCCGGCGTCGATGTTCTTGCTGGCCGCCTCGACCCGCCAGCGCGCGGCCACCAGGTCGGGACGACGACCGAGCAACTCGGCGGGCAGGACCGACGGCAATGCGACGGCGCTGGCCTGAAGAATCTTCGGCCGGGCGATTTCGTTGCCGCGATCCGGGCCTTTGCCAAGCAAGACCGCCAAGGCGATTTTCGCGCTTTGCAGGCGTTTCTCGGCGTCGATCAGGCTGGCTTCAGACGTGGCTTCCAGGCTTTCGGTTTGCTGGAACTGGTACTGGCTGTCGATCCCGGAGCTCAGGCGACGCTGGCTCAGGTCGAGCATTTGCCGGGTGCGCTTGAGGTCTTCGTTGGCGAGGTCATAAACGATGTGCGCCTGCCCCAGATCGCTGTAGGCGCGGGCGACGTCGGCAGACAACGTCAGCTGCGCGGCCTGCTGATCGACTTCGGCAGCGCGGGCTTGGCCCAACGCGGCTTCCCAGGCATCACGCTGACCGCCCCAGAGGTCGAAGTTGTAGTTGAAGCTGGCACCGATGTTACGCACGGTGGAGTAGGCATCGCCCTCGCCCCTCGGGTCTTGATCCCGGGCCAGACGCGAACGGCTGACGCCGGCGCTGGCATCGAGGGTCGGCATCCGCGCAGCGTCGGCGGCATACGCGGCGGCGCTGGCCTGATGGGCGCGGGCGTCGGCGATCTGCATGTCGGGGCTGTCGTGCAGGGCTTCGCGAATCAGACCGTCGAGCTGCGGGTCGCCGAGGCTTTTCCACCAGTCGCTTTTCGGCCAGGCCGCAGGCGACAGGGTCACGCCGCTGAGGGATTGCCCGGCCTTGAGGTCTTTCGCATCGAGGCTTTTGCCTTCGGTGGTCAGGCCGCTGTAGCTGGCGCAACCGGCCAGGGTCATGGCCGCAAGCACCAGGCTCAGGCCGGCGCGCAAGGTTTTGCTGCTCATTTGTCACCTACCCGCAGCAGCGTGATCGAGTCACCGGCTGCCACCAAAATTTTCTTCAGGATCTGTTCCAGGGTTTTCAGCTCATCCGGAGTGATCGCACCGGCCAGTTCGTTCATGGCGTCGGCGCCGATCACCGGCAAGCGGTCAGCCAACTGCTGGCCTTGCTCAGTCAACACAAGCTGCACCTGACGGCGGTCCGCTTCGGAGCGTTGGCGGGCGAGGAAACCTTTCTGTTCCAGACGATCGAGCATGCGGGTCATCGAACCGCTGTCGAGTGACAGGTGCCGGCACAGCTCGGCCGGGGTATCGACGCCGTATTGGGCGATGATGATCAGCACTTTGAACTGCGCGGCGGTGATGCCGTGGGGCTCCATGTGCGTGTCGATGATCCGGTCCTTGAGCAGCGCGGCGCGCCCGAGCAGGAGACCGAGATGGCAGTTCTTGAATTCGTCCGGGGTGAAATGTTTCATCTGACCACCAATTAGCTGCCTAGGCAGAGAATGTATGTCGAGATGTTACTGCCTAGGCAGCCAATGTCAACGTAATAGTTAGGTTGCTTTGTATTTGATGGATAAATGGTGCGGATTTTGTGGCGGGCACAATGACGCCTTCGCGGGCAAGCCTCGCTCCTACGGGTTCGGTGTAATCCCTGTAGGAGCGAGGCTTGCTCGCGATGGCAGCAACTCGGTTTCGGAAAGGACGGGGTTTAGAAATCCCGCTTGTAAAAGATATCCAGCGAACTGGCCACGCCACCCGCCGCTTCGAGGTACACCTTTTTGCTCAGCTTGTAGCGCAGGGCAATGGTGTTGGCCGGTTCAAACACGCCAACGCCATAACGCAGGCTGAGCTTCTCGGAGATATTGCCGCTGGCGACCACACTCGTCGTATTGCCGCTGCCCTCGGTATCGAGCTGGAAATCCTGAATCCCCAGATCGCTGGCCAGTTTGCCGGTCACCCCGGCACTGCCCATCAGGCCCAACCCCAGCGCGGCCTGCGCCAGCATATTGTTGTCTTCACCGGTGGTGCTCAGCGGACGCCCGAGCACCAGGTAGGACAAGGCCTGTTCCTGGCTCATCGCCGGTTCGGAGAAGATCTGCGTGGCCGGCTGCTCGGCGCTGCCGCTCAGGCGAATACCGGCGATGACGTCGTCGGTCTGGCGAATCGCCTCGATGTCCAGGTACGGCTGATCGATCGGGCCGGCAAACAGCAAGCGCGCCCGGCGCACCGTCAGCCGCTGGCCGTAGGCCCGGTAACGCCCGTCGTTGAGCCACAGCTCGCCGCGGGTGTCCATGTTGTCGCCGATGTGCACGTGCCCTTGCAGGTTGGCGGTCAGGCCAAACCCGGCGAAGCTGAGTTTGTCTTCGCCGACCGCCACGTCGATGTCCATTTTCATCGCCAGCGGCGGTTTGCCCTCTTCGGTCTGCGCGCCAATGATCACCGTGTCATCAGAAACCTTGACCGTCGATGGCGGCAACTCGCGCACGGTGATTTCGCCTTTCGGCACCAGCACTTTGCCAGCGATGGCCAGCTCGTCGCCCTTCATCGAAATCTTCAAGTCCGGCGCCACTTCGAGCTTGGCGTACGGTTCGACAGTGACCGGCAATTGCGTGCCTTTGAGCGCCAGGTCCACCACCAGCGCCTGACCCCAGGCGATGCTGCCGGTCAAGCTGCCCTGCCCGCTCTTGCCACTTTTCCAGCCACCGTTCAACTGCACGGTTTCACCGGCGATCAGCGCTTGAAGCTGCAACGCTTCAAGGTCCATCGGCAATTCAGGACCGGAAATCTCGCCGTCGCTGAGCAACAGGTTGCCGTTGACCAAAGGCGCCAGCAGCCCACCGGAAATCGTGCCGCTGCCATTCAGGCGCCCGGTGAGCTTCTCGACCATCGGCACAAACGGTCGCGCCACGGACAGGTCGAGGCCATTGAGGCGGAACGCGCCGGTCAGCGGTTTGTTCTTCGGCAATGGATTGATCTGCGCCTGCACACTCAATTCGCCGAGCTTGCCGCCGACGAAATTGAGGTCGGTGTCGATGCGCTTGGGCGTGAGTTTGCTGGTGAGTTTCAGGGCCTGGTAGGGGAAGTCCAGCCACTCATCCTTTTCCTTGATGCGCAGGGTGCCGCCGCTGGCATCGAGGCTGATCTGGCCGTTCGGGCCACTGGCCGGCAGGTCCAGTTGCAGGTCGGCGTTGAGCCGGCCCTTCCAGGCGAAATCCTTTGGCAGCCATTGCGCAAGGCTTTCAATCGGGAATTGCTTGAGGTGATAACGCAACTTCGGTTCCGGCATCAGGCGCTGGTCTTCACCGCACAAACTGGCCGGGCCGGACATCCAGCAATGGGCGCCGAAGTTGATTTTGCCGTCCGCCAGCCGTTCGAGTTTCGCCGGGTTTTGCAGCTTCCAGTCCTGGCCACCGGCCTGAATGTCACCGCTGGCCAAACGTCCGCGCCAGTTGCCTTTGTCCAGATTGCCGTCGAGGCCCAGGGCCAGTTTCAGTTGCGGGCCTTGCAGGTCGAGTGTCAGTTTCTGGTTTTTGATATCGCCCTGACCGCTGGCCGTCAGCGTGCCCAGCGACGTGTCGCCGGCCTGGATGCCGCTGCCCTTGAAATCGATTTTCGCCCGTTGCGCACTGTCGAGGGTCGCGTCGAGGTTCAGGCTTTGCAGTCGATTGTCTTCGAACGCCAGTTGCGTGCCTTGCAGCCCGAGCTTGCCTTGCGGCGCCTTGAGCGTGCCGGCGACATCGACGCGACCATTGAGCTGGCCGCGCAGTTGCGGCCACAGCTGCGCCAGGCGCGACAGCTTGATGTCGATCTGGCCGGCGAGTTTCTGTTGCAGGCTGCCCTTGCCGGTGATGCTGTTGTCACCGAGGCGAATTTGCAGCGCGCTGAGGTTCCATTGCTCGCCGCTGCCATCGGCCTTGGCTTGCAGGATGGCCGGCTGGCCACGCAGTTTGCCCTTCAGATCGAGGTCCGCGTTCAGGCTGAGTTTTTCATTCTTCATCTCGCCTTTGCTGCGCAACGGACCGGCCAGGGTACCCGGCAATTCCGCGACCCAGTACGCCGGGTTGATCGCCGAGAGGTCCAGCGCGGTGTCCCAGGCAATGCCATCGGCAAATTGCAGGTTCAGGTGGCCTTCGGCCTTGCCCTGCCCGGCTTCGAGCTGGATTTGTTGCAGGTAGATTTTCGTCAGGTCGCCGGCGAACGGGCTGCTCAGGCTGAACGCCCCGGCCGGGCCATCCAGTGCAGCCTTGAAGTTGCCGAGGTATTTGCCGTCGGTGTAGGAGACTTCGCCGTTGAAGCTGCGCAACGCCACTTCAGGTTCGTCGATCAGCGGGTAGAGCCGGTGCCAGGGAAAATCCAGCCAGTCGATTTTCGCCGTGGCGTTCAGGCCTTTACTCCAGTCCAGAACACCCGTGAGTTTGAGACTTTGCTTGTCGTTGGCGGTCAGGTCCAGCGCGGCGATCTGCGCGCCGTTGGCGTCGACTTTGCCTTGCAGCATCAGTGCAACCGGGCCTTGCTCGGCAGGCAGCGTGGCGTTGCCGCGCAACTGGTAGCCGTTTTTCAGGTCGCCGTCGCCGGTCAGTTCAAGCTGATTGAGTTGCAGAGTGTCCGGCAGGTCCGCACTGGGTTTGAAGCCATCGGCGACGATCCGCACCTTGGCCGGCAAGTTGTCCACCAGCGGCTGCAACTCGCCGGTCAGTTGGCCGTTCAGGTAACCGCTGCTGTCGGCGGTGAGCTTCAGGGTTTTCAGCAGGTCGCCGTTGATTTTCAGCGCCAGCGCCCAGGGCTCGGGCGCCGGCAGGGTCAGTTTGCCCTCAGCCTTGAGCGGCCAGTTGCCGTTGGGTTGCAGGAGGCCGGACAGATTCAGGCTTAGGTCGTCGCGTTGCAGTTGCACCGAGTCGATCTGCATCCCCTGCTCGGTCCAGTGCGCCGCCAGTTGCAGGCCTTTGAGTTCTTCGCTGCCGTTGAACAGCAAGCTGCCGACCTGCACGTCGCCCAGCTCGATGGCCAGTGGCAATTTCAGATCCGGCAAGGTGATCGGTCCGCTGCTCTGCTCTTCAGGACCCGGTGGAAATTGCAGGCTGACCTGATCGGTTTTCAGTTGCTCGATGCACAGGGCCATGCGCGTCAGGCACAACGGCGACCAGGCGAAAATCACCTTGCTCAGCTCAACCCGGCTGGTGTCCTGCTGCCAGACCAGATGATCGGCGCTCCACTGGCCGCCCAGACGGCCCTGGAAATTCTCGACCACCAAACCCGGCACAAAGCCGAGCGCCCAGCGGCTGCCTGTCGCGGTGCCCAGCACCGTGGTCACGGCCAGCAGCACCAGCATCAGCAGCGCCAGAATCGTCAGCAGCGTTACTTTCAAACCACGCTTCACAGCTCAGGCCCCATGGAAAAGTGCAGTCGTATGCCGCCGTCGTCGTCCATCGCGTGGGCCAGGTCGAGGCGAATCGGCCCCACCGGTGACACCCAGCGCACGCCGATACCGACGCCGGTCTTGAGATCGGGCAATTCGAGTTTGTTGAAGGAATTGCCCTGGTCGACGAACGTTGCGACCCGCCATTTTTCGGCGATGGAATATTGATACTCGACGCTGCCGGCAATCATGTAGCGACCACCGATGCGGTCGCCGTCGGAGTTTTCCGGGGACAGGCTCTGGTAGTCGTAGCCGCGCACGCTCTGATCGCCACCAGCGAAGAAGCGCAGCGACGGCGGCACCGATTTGTAGCCATTGGTGGCACTGCCACCCACCTGCACCCGGCCGAGGAAACGGTGTTTATCAAAGACTGTGGTCAGGCCTTTGACCAGCGCGGTGCCGTAAAGCAGGTTGTTGTCGGAACCCAAGCCTTCCTTGGCCACTTTGCTTTCGAACTGCAGCCGATAGCCGTTGTGCGGGTCGATGCGGTTGTCGCTTTTCAGGTAGGAATAGCTGACGCCGGGCATCAGCAGATTGCTCAGCCCCGAGTCATCGCCGAGTCGATATTCTTCGCGCTGCCATTTCAGCGACACCACCCGCTGCCAGCCGCTGGGCAACTTGCTGTGCCATTCGGGGCCGAGGGTCAGCAGTTTGCTCAGGCTGTCCTTGTCGGCGATTTCTTCGCTCTGATAACCACCGGCGAAACGCAGTTTGTCGGTCAGCGGCGGGTCCAGCGGAATGTCGTAGAACAGCCCGACGTTTTGCCGTGGCGCCGAAACTTCGGTTTCCCAGCCATAGCTGTGGCCTTGAGGGTTGACCCAGTGCCGGGTCCAGTTGGCCTTGACCCGAGGGCCAACGTCTGTGGAATAGCCCAGGCCGAGGCCCATGGTTCGCGGCTTGCGGGTGTCGAGCTTGACGTCCACCGGGATCACATCGTTCTTGGACGCCGTCGGCGCGGCGTCGACGCGCACGCCTTCGAAGTACCCGCTTGCCTGCAGATTCTGATTCAGTTCGGCGATCAGTTCGGAGTCATAGGGCTCACCCGCCTTGAACGGCACCATGCGTTGCAGCAACTCTTCGTCGAACGGCGTATCGCCTTCGAAACTGACTTTACCCAAGGTGTAACGCGGGCCGCTTTCGTAGATCAGTTCGATGTCGGCAACGCCGGCTCGCGGGTCGACCGCGAGTTTCTGCCGGGTGAAATAACCGCTGAAGAAACCGTAACGCGAGGCCTGGTTCTGGATCAGCCGCTTGGCGTCTTCGTAGCGGCCATGATTGAGCACCGCGCCGGTTTTCAGCGCATTGCTTTTGGGCACACGAAAGGTTTTGAGGGAGGCCGCAGGGCCGTCGATGCGAATAGTGACATTGCGCAAATGCACAGGCTCGCCGGGATCGATGTTCATGACCAGGCGCGGTGTCTTGCCGCCCTTCACGTCCGTGTCGATCTGTGGCTGGTAATAACCCAAGGCCTGGGCGGCCTTGCGCGCCTGTTCTTCGGCGCCACGACTGAAGCGCAACAAGGCCTCCTCGTCACGATCGCCGAGGCTGCCGATATAGCCCTCTATATTGGCCTTCAGTTCATCGTTGGACGGTTTGATCCGCACATCCAATTCACTTTGCGCCAGCGCCGCGCAGCTGGTGATCAGCATCAGCACGCCGCTGGTAATTCTTCCTGGAAACTTCATAGGCGCGGATGCTATCACGAGCGTGGGAGCGTGATAGAGCCTCGCGCCCCGCGAAAGTTCTACCGTTTTATGCCGTGGCGGTTTGCAGCACCTGTGGGTTGGCGTGGAAAAACACGTGCTCGCGGATCGGTCCTACCGCCACTTCACCGATTTCCTCGTAGCCCTGACGTTTATAGAACTCCAGATAACGCGGATTCCCGGTATCGAGGACTACACCCTGGGAATGCTCATCGACCGCGCACCAGTTATGGACCGCCTGCAGCAGTTGTTCGCCGAAGTGCTTGCCCTGAAATTGCGGGTGAACCCCCAGCAAGGGCAGCAGGTGCACCGAATCGGACGGCACGCAGGCCATCACCGCGTCGTGGTATTCGAGGTAGCGGCGGGTGCAGCGAAACCCGGTGCTGAGCACCATCCGCAGGCGCCACGCCCAGCTTTCAGTGATGCCCAGGCGTCGTTGCGGCGGCGCGATCAGCGCGATACCGATCAAGCGGTCGTTGACCAGCAGGCCGATGGCCGGCAAATCCTGAAGAAAGTGTTGCTTGACCAGTTCCCGCACGGTGGCGCGTACACGCTGTTCATAACCGGGACGTTCGGCTTCGAAGAGGTAACCGAAGGTCGGTTCATGGCGGTAGGCCTGGTACAACAGGGAGCGGGCTTCGCGGGAATAGCCGCTGTCGAGCATGTGGATATCGGCGATGACGGTCGAGGTTTCGGGCATAACGGTCATTCTCCCCGGCGCGGCTCGGGTGGCTGCGCTCTTATTGGTACGAGCGTTTGGGTGGCTTTACAGTTCCCCAGACAGGTATAGACCAAAGTCAGGATCTTCATCGACTGAACTGGCCTCTTCGCGGGCAAGCCTCGCTCCTACAGGTGAATCAATTGGGTGCAACTCAAAACCTGTAGGAGCGAGGCTTGCCCGCGAAGAGGCCCGAGCAGCCAACAAAGATCTGACAGAACACAGCGAATCCCCTCACCCCACACTGGCCCCAATCCCACAGGTCAGCTAGCATCGCCCTTTTGCCAGGACTGCCGACCATGAAGATCGTCTCCTTCAACATCAACGGGCTGCGTGCTCGTCCTCATCAGCTGGCGGCGCTGATCGAAAAGCATCAGCCGGACGTGATCGGCCTGCAGGAAACCAAGGTCCACGACGATCAATTCCCGCTGGCCGAGATCCAGGCGCTGGGCTATCACGTGTATTTCCACGGGCAAAAAGGTCACTACGGCGTCGCCCTGCTCTCGCGCAAGGAACCGCTGGAACTGCACAAAGGTTTCGTCACCGATGAAGAAGACGCCCAGCGCCGCTTCATCTGGGGCACCTTCGCTGATGCCAATGGCGTGCCGGTGACGATCATGAACGGCTATTTCCCACAGGGTGAAAGCCGCGACCATCCGACCAAATTCCCGGCCAAGGAACGTTTCTACAACGATCTGCAGCACCTGCTGGAAAGCCAGTTCAACAACGAACAGCCGCTGGTGGTGATGGGCGATGTGAACATTTCCCCGGAAGACTGCGACATCGGCATCGGCCCGGACAACATGAAGCGCTGGCTGAAAACCGGCAAATGCAGCTTCCTGCCGGAAGAACGCGAGTGGATGGCCCGCCTGAAGAACTGGGGCCTGGTGGACAGCTTCCGCCACCTGAACCCGGACGTGGCCGACCGATTCAGCTGGTTTGACTACCGCAGCCGTGGCTTTGAGGATGAACCGAAGCGCGGGCTGCGGATTGACGTGATCATGGCGTCCCACGGCTTGTTGCCGCGAGTGAAGGATGCCGGCGTGGATTACGAGTTGCGCGGGATGGAAAAACCGTCGGACCACGCGCCGATCTGGCTTGAGTTGAGCTGATCCCCCGGCTCAACGCAGCTCAACTGTAGGAGCAAGCTTGCTCGCGATAGCGGTTTGTCAGCCAACTTAAATGTTGAATGTCAAACCCACATCGCTGGCAATCGAGCGTCGACCGGCCGCTCCTACAAGGTTAACTGTCATCTTTCAGAAACCTTACTGACTTAATCTCCCGGCACTTTCTTTGTTCTTTAAAGGTGCCGGCATGACGCTGCGCGTTTTCTTCCTGTTAATGCTGTGCGCCGGGTTGCCCATCACCGCGTCGGCCGCTGACTTGCCGACGCCCAAACAGGGACCGGCGCTGCGCATCCAGGGTTCCAACACCATTGGCGCGGCATTGGGCCCGGCGCTGGTCGAGGGCTTGATGCGCGAGCAAGGCCTGCTCAAGGTCCACAGCGAAACCCCGGACAAAGCCAACGAATTGCGCGTGGTCGGCGAAACCGCCCAGGGCCGCCGGGTTATGGTGGACATCGCGGCCCACGGTTCCAGCACCGGTTTCACCGCCCTGAAAAACGCCACGGCGGACCTCGCCGCCTCTTCGCGCCCGATCAAGGACAGCGAACTGCTGGCCCTGCAATCCCTCGGCGATCTGAAGAGCCCCGGCGCCGAGCAGGTGATCGCCATCGACGGCCTGGCAATCATCCTTCATCCGCAAAACCCGCTGAATCAACTCAACACCGAACAACTGGCACAAATCTTCAGCGGCGAAGTGAAAACCTGGGAAGAACTCGGCGGCAGCGGCGGAGCCATTCACCTGTATGCGCGGGATGACCAATCGGGCACGTACGACACGTTTAAGGAAGTGGTGCTCAGTCGTCGTGGGAAAACGCTGAACAGCGCAGCGAAACGTTTCGAATCCAGCGAGCAATTGTCCGACGCGGTCAGCCTCGATCCGCAGGGCATCGGTTTTATCGGCCTGCCCTACGTGCGTCAGGCTAAAGCCGTAGCGATCGTCGATGGCCAATCCCAGGCCATGCCGCCGCTCAACAGCCTGATCGCCACGGAAGACTATCCGTTGTCGCGGCGGTTGTTCTTTTACCTGCCGCCCAACGCTAAAAACCCCTGGGCCGAAGCGTTGGTGGCGTTTGCGCAAAGCAGCAACGGCCAGGCCATCGTCGCGGCCAACGGGTTTATTGCCCAGACCGTCCAGGCGATGGCCGTTACGCCCAATGCATTGATGCCCGAGGGTTATCAGGCGCTCAGCCGCCACGCCCAGCGCTTGACCGTGAATTTCCGTTTCGAGGAAGGCAGCGCAACGCTGGACAACAAGGCCCGACAGGACCTGACGCGGGTGCTTGATTACCTTCAGCAGAACCAGAAAACCAACCGGCAGGTGACGTTGGTGGGGTTTGGCGATGCCAAGAGCGATCCGGCGCGGGCTGACCTGCTGTCGAAATTGCGGGCCATGGCGGTGCGGCGGGAGTTGGTGAAAAGCGGCGTGGTGTTTCGCGAGATTCGCGGTTTTGGCGCCGAGATGCCGGTGGCGGCCAATAGTGCGGATGAGGGGCGGATCAAGAATCGGCGGGTTGAGGTTTGGGTGTATTGATTGGGTTTTGTGTGTATATCCGTTGCTGCGGTAACGGCTTCTATTGGTTTCGCCCTTACGGCGAGTCACTTGGAGAAGCGCCAAGTAACCAAGCGCTCTTGCCCCTTTCGTTCGGTGCCTCGCCTAGGCTCGGCATACCCTCGCTCCGGTCCTGCTCCGTGGGCCCGCCGCCATCGGCCATCCATGGCCGGGGGCGGCTAACCCGGCATCCATGCCGGGTTGCCCACTGCGCAGAACCTCCACTCGGCCTCTCGAGGGGGCGCTTAGATCAAAAGCTGAAGGCGAGCTAACGCTCGGCCTGATGAGTGGTGGAAATCAAAAGCAAACGCGATTCCCTGTAGGAGCGAGGCTTGCCCGCGAAAAACGACCGGACAACGCGTTCATTCAGCCAGCCCGCGTTATCGTTGACGTCCATCGCCAGCAAGCTGGCTCCTACAAGGGAAATGCATATGCATTTGGATAAATACGATCAACTGTAGGAGCCGGCTTGCCGGCGATGGCGGTGGGTCAGTCACCCTCCTTTTCGACTGGACGGACGCCATCGCCAGCAAGCTGGCTCCTACGGGGAAATGCATATGTGTTCGGAATGTACACGATCAACTGTAGGAGCCGGCTTGCCGGCGATGGCGGTGGGTCAGTCGACGTATGTATTGGCTGGACGGACGCCATCGCCAGCAAGCTGGCTCCTACGGGGAAATGCATATGTGTTCGGAATGTACACGATCAACTGTAGGAGCCGGCTTGCCGGCGATGGCGGTGGATCAGTCGACGCATTTATTGACTGGACGGACGCCATCGCCAGCAAGCCGGCTCCTACAGGGGAGCGGTGTACATGTCGGGAATGAGTGAACGCATCAAAGAAGGACAACGCGTACAACTGAAGAGCCAGGTCGGCTTTCAGGCCGCCTCGGCGGCCGTGGCGGTAGTCGCCCCCTCGAGAGGCCGAGTGGAGGTTCTGCGCAGTGGGCAACCCGGCATGGATGCCGGGTTAGCCGCGCACGGCCAAGGATGGCCGATCGCGGCGGGCCCACGGAGCAGGACCGGAGCGAGGGCATGCCGAGCCTAGGCGAGGCACCGAACGAAAGGGGCAAAAGCGCTTGGTTACTTGGCGCTTTTCCAAGTGACCCGCTGTAAGAGCGGAACCAATAGCCGCCGCTACCGCAGAAATGGATATGTACTCCGACAAAAAAAATGATCGACTATCAGGCCGCCATCGCCAGCAAGCCGGCTCCTACAGGGGTTCCGGGGCCAGATGCTCAATCAGCCCAGCAGTTTCTCCAATTGCGCAACGGTATCCACCGCACCCAGCGTTTTCGCAGCATCCAACGCCGAAACCCCATTGGCATCCTTGGCCTTCGGATCCGCCCCTTTGCTGATCAGGTAATCAACGATTTCCACGCGATTGAACATCGCCGCCATCATCAACGCCGTGCGACCGTCAAACGATGCACCTTCCACCAGCGCACCGCCCTCGACCAACGCCTTGACCACCGCCAGGTCCCCTTTGAACGCCGCGCCAGCAATCGGGCTCTGGCCATTGTCGTTGCGGATTTCCGGATCAGCCTTGTGCTCAAGCAGCACTTTCACCGTGTCCACATGGCCGTGGTAAGCGGCCAGCATCAGCAACGTGTCACCCTTGTGGTTGCGCAGGTTCGGCGGCAGGCCTTTGGTCAGCAGCGCAGCCATCATCGCCGCATCGCCCTCGCGCGCCTTGTTGAAAACCTGTTCGGCAAATTCGGCGGCTTCTTCGGGGGTCATCTGGCGGCTTTGATCGGACATTGGAAACTCCACTTACAGTTATTCGCAAAGCCGACAGTTTCCCGAGCGCCCCCGACACTGTCACTTGTTTTTTCTCAAGGCACGCCATAGCCACAATCAATAGCGGTACTTGCCGCCGTGAATATCCGCCAGCAATTGTTCGTCGACCTGCACGTAAGTGTCGGTCCCCGGCAGCCAGGCATAGATCGGGTCGTCGCCGGTTTTTCCAGGGTCGAAGGCTTCGTCCTTGAGCCGGGTCTTCTGGTATTTGAAGGTGCCGGTGGTCTCCATCTTCACTTTCACCCGCAGGAACAGCGGCACCGCATACGCTGGCATTTGCTCACGGGCGAAGGCCAGCAGCTCGCTGAAATCCAGGGTCGCCAGGGACTCGGCGGGCGTGATCGCCGCCATCCCGGCGCGCCCGTTGGTGTTGCGGACCTCCACGCCATAAGCCACGGCTTCGGAAATGTTCGGGTGTTGCAGCAGGATGTTTTCGACCTCGGTGGTCGAGACGTTTTCACCCTTCCAGCGATAAGTGTCCCCCAGGCGGTCGACGAACTGCGCGTGACCAAAACCGATGTTGCGCAGCAGGTCACCGGTGTTGAAGTAACGGTCACCCTTCTCGAACACGTCGTGCAGCACGACTTTTTCAGTCTTCTGCGGATCGGTGTAGCCATCCAGCGGCGCCTTGTCGTCAATCTTCGCCAGCAACAACCCCTGCTCACCCTTGGCCACCTTGCGCATGAAGCCGTTGGCGTCACGCGTCGGCGCCCCGCTGTCATGGTCGTAGGCCGCAAGCTCCCAGGACATCAGGGAAAACCCGACGGTGTTGTCGAAGTTGAGGATGTTGGTGAAACCGATATTGCCGTCGCTGGCCGCGTACAACTCGCAGATGTGGTTCACGCCAAAGCGCGTCTTGAATTCGTGCCATGCGCCGGGGCGCAGGCCGTTGCCGATCATTTTCGTCACGCCGTGCTTGTTATCCTCGGCGCTGGGCGGTTGATCCACGAGGTAGCGGCACAATTCGCCGACGTAACCGAGGGTGGTCGCGCGGTAATTGCGCACGTCGCTCCAGAACTGGCTGGCGCTGAACTTGCGACGGATGGCAAACCCCGAGGCGCCGCTGATGGCCGAGCCCCAGCACACGCACAGTCCGGTGGCGTGATACAGCGGCAAGGTGCAATAGACGATGTCCTCGGGGCGCATGTCCAGTGCGATCAAGCCGAAACTGGCCGAGCTGCGCATCCAGCGCCCATGTTTGAACACCCCGGCCTTGGGCAGCCCGGTGGTGCCCGAGGTGTAGATGTAGAAACACGGGTCGTCGAAAAAAACCTGCTGGCTGCTGACGGGGTTGTCGCAGGGGCTGTCGGCAATCGCGGTCATCAGGTTGATGAAACCGTCGGGGGCAACGCCCGGTTGGCGATAGGTGTCCTGGTCGGCGACGAACCAGGTGCGCGCCGCGTCGATCGAGACCCGTTCGCGCACTGCCGCAAACGCCGGTACCAGCTCCTCACCGACAATGATCGCTGCCGGCGCCACCAGGTTCAGGCTGTGGGCCAGGGTATCGCGGGTTTGAGACGTGTTGAGCAAGGCACTGATCGCCCCGACCTTGGCCACCGCCAATATGTTCACCAACAGTTCCGGACGGTTTTCGATGAACACCGCGACCACGTCGCCCTTGCCGATGCCTTGAGCAATCAGGTGATGGGCGATGCGATTGGCCCATTGATTGACTTGCGAGTACGTGAGCACCACCGCGCCCTGCAGCAAGGCCGGGCCGGCGGGATTGCGCAATGTCGCTTGTTCGAAGCTCCAGCCCAGGCCACACGGTTGGGTCGGGTCCTTGACGTTGGCGGCCTTCATGCCTTTCACCACCCGGGGGATGGCTTTGGCAATGGACGGCAGCTTGCGGAGCATCATGCCCCAGGTAATCGTGTCGTTCGTCGTGCGGCTCATGGGTGCTCCCGTTCGATCTTTTTATTGTCGGGCGACGGTGATTGAGCCCGAAAATACGTCAACGGTTCTTGAGCTGTACACGCGGTTTTTGAAATGTTTTGTATCCGCGAAAAACGCGAACCCGGAGGATGTGAATGGTTCCATCGAACCGACATCGACCCCGCAAAATGCAGGATGCACGATGGCCATTCATGCAGATTGCACGAAAGCAAAAAATTGGCTTGAAATTAACTTATTGATTTATAACGATTTTTAAAAAATCAGGTGCTGGCACAATCACTGCAACTACCTCTGCATGCTTGCCATTCAAGCGCTTACGGAGCTGATAGACATGAACCTGATCCAGGAAAAATTTTCGTCCCTGTTCTCCAACTTCGAAGTCACCACCCAGCCACGTCCCGACGGTGGCATTCTGCTGACCTTGCGCAGCAGTGAAGGCAGAGTCTTCAAGCGCTCGGTTTCCTACCAGCAGTTGCATGCCGGTGATCAGCTGTCGTGGGTGATCAGTGCGATCCGCCGTGACCTGGCCGAACAGGCCAGCGAATTGCCGCAGATCTCCATGCTGCAAAGCCAACAGCGCTTTGCGCTGCCGACGTATCACTCGGCATAAACCGTTTCAACGCTGCAAACCAGCCCTTGTAGGAGCGAAGCTTGCTCGCGAAGGCAGCGTATCAGTCAACATTAATATCGCCTGATACGCCGCCTTCGCGAGCAAGCTTCGCTCCTACAGGTTAGCGTCGTGAATTAGTACGCGGAAGGGTTGATCTGGACAAAGCTGTCCACGGTCACATGCCCTGCCAACTCCCCGCCTTCACGTGCCAGTCCGCAGGTTGCCATACCCGCCGTGCGCGCCGCGTCCAGCTCTTCGACGATGTCCGACAGGAACAGAATCTGCGCCGCTTCAAGGCCGATGGCCTGGGTGATGCGCTGGTACGACTGCGCTTCACGCTTGGGTCCCGATGTGGTGTCGAAATAGCCGCTGAACAACGGCGACAAATCCCCCGCCTCGGAGCAGCCGAAGATCAGTTTTTGCGCCTGAATCGAACCCGAGGAATAAACAAACAGTTTGAAACCTTGCTGATGCCAGCGCTTGAGCGCTTCAACGGCGTCCGGGTACACGTGACCTTTCAACTGCCCGGCCTGATAGCCCTGCTCCCAGACCATGCCTTGCAACGCCTTGAGCGGCGTGGCTTTGCGGTCTTCGGCGATCCAGCCGAGGAGTATCTCGATGACACGTTCGACGTTGGCGTCCGGCTCATGGCTATCCCGGCGCACGGCGTGCAGTTGCTCCGCCACATCGGCGCGCACGGCGTGCTGGCGCACGAAGTCCGGCAGGTGTTTGGCGGCGTAGGGAAACAGCACCTCGAACACAAAACTCACCGCGCTGGTGGTGCCTTCGATGTCGGTGAGAATCGCTTTGATCGGCATCGACTCAGTCCTCAAGACGCGGGAAGCGGCTGGCGATGTCTTCGCCGGTGAAATTGGCCACCCAGCCTTCCGGGTTGTTGAACAGCCGGATCGCAACGAAATGCGGATGCTCGCCCATGTCGAACCAGTGCGGCGTGCCGGCCGGCACCGAGATCAGGTCGTTTTTCTCGCAGAGCACGGCGTAGACATAATCGTCGATATGAAGGGTAAACAAGCCACGGCCGGCGACGAAAAATCGTACTTCGTCTTCGCCATGGCGGTGCTCGTCGAGGAACTTGGCGCGCAATTCGGCTTTTTGCGGATGATCGCTGTTCAGGCTCACCACATCGACGGTGATGTAACCGCGTTCGGTCATCAGCTTGTCGATTTGCTCCTGGTACGCGGCAATCACTTCTTCCTGACTGGCGCCGGGCTGGATTTTCGCCGCCGCTTGCCAGCGGTCGAAGCGCACACCCTGCTCGGCCAGGGTCGAGGCGATGTCTTCGAAATGGGTCAGCACCTTGTTCGGAATGTCAGGGCTTGAGACATGGTAGACGGACAGGCTGCTCATCAGGGCAACTCCTTAACGGTTTAGGATCGAACGCGTCTTCAACTCGCACTCGAACAAAAATTCAAAGGCCTCGATCTGCCGCAACGCATCACTCATGCGGGCGCCCCAGGTGTAGAGGCCGTGACCGCGAATCAGATAGCCGACGCAATCGGGATGGGCTTCCAGCCAAGGCTGCACCTTGGCGGCGAGACGCGCAATGTCCTGATCGTTGTCGAAAATCGGTACACGCACCCGGGATTCGTGGGTCGAGATGCCGCTGAACGCCTTTTGCAGCTCGTAGTCTTCGAACTCGATGAAATCTTCCGGCGTCAGTCGTGACAGCACCGTGGCGTTCACCGAATGGGTGTGCAGCACCGCGCCGATCTCCGCACGCCAGCTATAGAGCTGGGTGTGCAACAAGGTTTCGGCGGACGGTTTCTTGCCCGGTTCCAGACTGTTGCCCGACAGATCAGTGGCCAGCACATCGTCGATGCCCAACTGGCCTTTGTGCTTGCCGGACACGGTCAGCAAGGCTTCGCTCGGCGACAGCCGGGTCGAATAGTTGCTGCTGGTGGCCGGCGACCAGCCGCGGCCATACAAAAAACGCCCGGCGTCAATGATTTCCTGGGCGAGGTGTTCACGGGTCAGGCTCATGGCCGGTCCTCTTGCATACGTGTGGCAATGATAACGGCAGCCGCGAAGGCTGCCAGACTGGCAATACTAAAGGTGAACGAGGCCCCGAGGGCATTCCAGCTGTAGCCGGAGTACAACGCGCCCAGTGCGCCGCCGGTGCCGGCCAATGCCGCGTACAACGCCTGGCCCTGCCCTTGCTGGCGCGCACCGAAGCTACGTTGCACGAACTGGATGGCAGCGGCGTGAAAGCTACCGAACGTCGCCGCGTGCAACACTTGGGCAAACAGCAGCACCGATAAAAATTCAGCGAGCGACCCCAGCAGCAACCAGCGCAGCGCCGCCAGCAGAAAACTCGCCAGCAGCACCCGGCGCACGGAGAAGCGCGCAAGGATCTTGCTCATGGCCAGAAACATCAACACTTCGGCCACCACGCCAACTGCCCAGAGCAGGCCGATCAGGCCACGGCTGTAACCCAATCGCTCAAGGTGCAACGTCAGAAAGGTGTAATACGGGCCGTGGCTCATCTGCATCAGCGCCACGCACGCGTAAAACGCCAGCACACCGGGGCTGCGCAACTGCTTGAGAAACCCGTCAGCCGCCAGTTTTTCACTCTGGACCGGTTGCGCGTTCGGCACCCACAGGCTGCTGACGACGATCCCGGCCATGATCAGCACCAACGCCACCGGGTAGATGTCGAGGCTGAGCCATTCGAACAAGCGACCGAGCGCGACCACGGTGATGATGAAACCGATGGACCCCCACAAGCGAATCTGGCTGTAACGGGACGTCTGCCCTTTCAGATGCGCCAGGGTGATGACTTCGAACTGCGGCAACACCGCGTGCCAGAAGAACGCATGCAACGCCATGACCATCGCCAGCCAGACGTAGGTTTTACTGACAAAAATAAGCGAGAACGTCAGCAGCGTGCAGACCGCGCCAAAGCGCACGATGGCCAGGCGCTGGCCGGTGTAGTCCCCGAGCCAGCCCCAGATGTTCGGCGCGACGCAACGCATCAGCATCGGGATCGCCACCAGCTCGCCGATGCGCGCGGCAGAAAAACCCAGGTGATCGAAGTACAGCGCCAGGAACGGCGCTGTCGAACCGAGCAAGGCGAAATAGAACAGATAGAAACTGGAAAGCCGCCAGTACGGGAGCGCCGCCACGGTCATCAGACCGCAGCGACTGAGAGGTCAGCCATTAAAGCTGACCCAGCACCGGCGTGCTCACGCGCACATCGGCATTTTGCCCACGGTGACGCAACAGGTGATCCATCAGCACGATGGCCATCATCGCTTCGGCAATCGGCGTGGCACGGATGCCGACGCATGGGTCGTGACGGCCCTTGGTGATGACCTCCACCGGGTTGCCATTGATGTCGATGGAACGGCCCGGCGTGGTGATGCTCGATGTCGGCTTCAACGCCAAATGCGCAACGATTGGCTGGCCGGAGGAAATGCCGCCGAGGATGCCGCCAGCGTTGTTGCTGAGGAATCCTTCCGGGGTCATTTCATCGCGATGCTCAGTGCCACGCTGGGAAACACTGGCGAAACCGGCGCCGATTTCCACGCCTTTGACCGCGTTGATGCTCATCAGCGCGTGGGCCAGTTCGGCGTCGAGACGGTCGAAGATCGGTTCGCCAAGGCCTGGCATCACGCCTTCGGCGACGACGGTGATCTTCGCGCCAACCGAATCCTGGTCGCGGCGCAACTGGTCCATATAGGCTTCCAGTTCTGGCACCTTGTCCGGATCAGGGCTGAAAAACGCGTTTTCTTCCACCGAATCCCAGGTCTTGAACGGGATTTCGATCGGGCCTAGCTGGCTCATGTAACCGCGAATGACGATGCCCTGGGTGGCCAGGTATTTCTTGGCAATCGCGCCAGCCGCCACACGCATGGCGGTTTCCCGCGCCGAGCTGCGGCCGCCACCACGGTAATCGCGTTCGCCGTACTTGTGGTGATAGGTGTAGTCGGCGTGGGCCGGGCGGAAAAGGTCCTTGATCGCCGAGTAGTCCTTGGACTTCTGGTCGGTGTTGCGGATCAACAGGCCGATAGAGCAGCCCGTGGTGCGGCCTTCGAAAATGCCGGAGAGGATTTCGACTTCGTCGGCTTCCTGGCGTTGGGTGGTGTGGCGGCTGGTGCCGGGTTTGCGGCGATCGAGGTCGCGCTGCAAATCTTCCAGGGAAATTTCCAGCCCGGGCGGGCAGCCGTCGACAATGGCGACCAACGCCGGACCATGGCTTTCGCCCGCGGTGGTGACAGTGAACAGCTTGCCGTAGGTATTGCCGGACATGCAGGACGCTCCGTGAAATGAACCTGAATACGTAATGCGCGCCAGTATACGCAGGCTACCCAACTAGTTCATCCTCGAACCTTATGGGTGCCTGCGAGTCCAACCGGCATCTTGTTCATGATGGCGTGATGATGCTGCGAGTTTTAGCCTTGAGCCTTACCTTGTTTACCGGCTTTGTACAGGCCACCGTCCTGCAACGGCCGATCACACTGGATACCGGCACCGGGGAGCTTTTCGGCTCGTTGTTGCTGCCAAAATCCGACAAACCCGTACCGGTTGTCCTGATCATTTCCGGCTCCGGTCCTACAGACCGTGACGGCAATAACCCCGACGGCGGACGCAACGACAGCCTCAAGCGCCTCGCCTGGGTATTGGCCAAACACAACATCGCCAGCGTGCGTTACGACAAACGCGGCGTGGCGGCGAGCCTCGCGGCGACCCCGGACGAACGCAATCTGACGGTGGAAGCCTATGTGGCCGACGCCGAGGCCTGGGGCCACAAGCTCAAAAGCGATCCGCGCTTTGGCCAGTTGATTCTGCTGGGCCACAGCGAAGGCGCGTTGATCGCCAGCCTCGCGGCGCCGAGCGTCGATGCCGCCGGGGTGATTTCCCTGTCCGGCAGCGCACGGCCGATCGATCAGGTGCTGCGTCAGCAACTGAGCAATCGCTTGCCTCCTCCGCTGATGCTGCGCAGCAATGAATTGCTCGACAGCCTCAAGGCCGGTCGCACCGATGACAACGTACCGCCGCAACTTCAGGTGATATTCCGCCCGAGCGTGCAGCCGTACCTGATCTCACTGTTCCGCCAGGACCCCGCCGCCGCATTCGCCAAATTGAAAATGCCGGCGCTGATCATTCAGGGCAGCAACGACATCCAGGTCGGTGTCGGCGACGCCAGGTTGCTGCAGGCCGCCAAACCGGACGCCGAACTGGCGTTGATCGAGGGCATGAACCACGTCATGCGCATCGTGCCCAACGACGTCAAACGGCAATTGGCCTCCTACAAAGATCCGCAATTGCCGCTGGCAGCCGAACTGGGCACACGGATCCTCGGGTTTATTGACGGACTTCGCTCCAGTTGAGCGCTTTTTTAAGCGCTTTTTCCCTCCAGTCCTGAAAAAAACGGCCGATAAGCCTTTGTCGCCAGCGTTATGACTGGCGACAAGCTGAGCTTGGACAGGATCTCGCCGTTATGACTGATACCCCGACTTCACCCGACACCACCGCTGAAAAAGACGCACCGCCAGCGGTCGAGCTGCCGTGGGCGGACGTCCACGTCGAGCACCACAAGATGCTCCGCCTAGCGCCGTTGCAGACCGACCGCAACACCGGCGGGCGGCCACTGCGCTTTGTCGAATTCGGTTATGCCGAACGCAACGACAAGAAACACAGTCTGTTGCGCATGACCATTTCCCTGCCCGGCCAGCGCGTGCGCAAGGAACAGAACCACCTCGACGTGTGGGTCGACCACACCACAAAACGTGTGCATTTCGGACCGGAAAGCGGTTTGCAGATCGAACCGATGAACCGTGGCATCGGTCGCTACATGGCAGCCCAGGGCATTACCTGGGCGAAAAAGCGCTGGCCCGGCTACACCGTCGACGGCACCGACCTGAACAACAAGGACGCGCTGAACGAAGACACGCGCCTGCGCCGTGACCGCTTTCTGAAGGCGCATGGTTTTGAGGTGGTGTATGCCGACGCCCAGCATTTGAAGGGCAGCGTCAAAGAGGTGCAGGTCGGCGACCTGTTGGCCGACTGGAACACCGAGAAGTTGCAGCAGGTGGAAATTCTCGAAGCGGCGCAGATGCTGCAGCAGGCCGAGCAGAACCTGGCCGAGCAGGAAGTGAAGCTGAAGAAACACGAAGAAAAGGTCAGCAAGTACAAACGCGAAGACGCGGGGCTGCGGTTCACCATTACGTGCCTGGTGGCGTTTGCGGTGTTTCAGGCGGGGTTGTTGATCTGGATTGCCACGCACCGTTGAAGGCTTGAGACCGCGGCGCGGCCTTCGCGGGCAAGCCTCGCTCCTACAGGTTATTGGTGAACCCTTGTAGGAGCGAGGCTTGCCCGCGAAGGCGTCCTCACATCAGACGCGTGAAGCGAACAACGCCTGATGCTCCCGGCACTGCTGCGCCGTCAACATGAACACGCCATGCCCGCCGCGCTCGAAATCGAGCCAGGCAAAGTCGACTTCCGGGTACAACGCGTCAACGTGAACCTGGCTGTTGCCCACTTCGACAATCAGCAAACCCTTCTCGGTCAGATGATCCGCCGCTTCGGCGAGCATCCGTCGTACCAGGTTCAAGCCATCATCGCCACAGGCCAGGCCCAGCTCGGGTTCATGCTGATACTCCTGCGGCATGTCGGCGAAATCTTCCGCATCGACGTAAGGCGGGTTCGACACGATCAGGTCGAAACGCTGACCCGGCAAGCCATCGAAACCATCGCCCTGCACGGTGTAGACCCGCTCATCGACACCATGGCGCTCGATGTTCTGGTTAGCCACTTCCAGCGCTTCGAACGACAGATCCGCCAGCACGACTTCGGCGTTCTGGAATTCATAGGCGCAGGCGATACCGATGCAACCGGAACCGGTGCACAGGTCAAGAATCCGCGCAGGCGCGGCGCCCAGCCACGGTGCGAACCCCTTTTCAATCAGCTCACCGATCGGCGAACGCGGAATCAATACACGCTCATCGACGATGAACGACATGCCGCAGAACCATGCTTCACCCAACAGGTAAGCGGTCGGAATGCGTTCTTCGATGCGCCGCTTGAGCAAACGCTGCAGCTTGACCAGCTCATCGTCTTCCAGATTGCAGTCGAGGTAGCTGTCAGCAATTTCCCATGGCAAGTGCAAGGCACCCAACACCAGTTGACGGGCTTCGTCCCAGGCGTTGTCGGTCCCATGGCCGAAAAACAGATCCTCCCCATGGAAGCGGCTGACGGCCCAACGGATATGGTCACGCAGGGTACGAAGTCGGGAAGTGATCACGGGGTAAACTCCAGAAAAAACGACTGGCGATTCTAACAGCCAAAACGCGTTACGACGACGCAGGAAAAACACCGGCTCAGATGTAGGACATATCCATTTTTATCGCTGGCTATTGAACAAAACGAGGATATTGACAAGGCTGCAGGCCAGTAACGACGGCGCCTACGATGGTAGCGATTCACAGAAGCGCTCAGCCAGAGGACAATGTCGCAAAAGCCCCACTCCAAGGAGCCCCAGAATGTCCGTTCCAAAAACGATGTTTCAACTCAGCGGTCGCGGTTATGCCGCCGCCAATCTGAGCCATGCGACCCTTGTCATCATCGATGCCCAGAAAGAATACCTCAGCGGCCCCCTGGCCCTGGTCGGCATGGATGCTGCTGTCGCGAACATCAAGCAGCTGGTGAGCGCTGCCCGCGCAGCCGGCCGTCCTATCGTGCATGTGCGCCACCTCGGCACCGTCGGCGGGCTGTTCGATCCGCAAGGCGAGCGCGGTGAATTCATCCCGGGCCTCGAACCACAGAGCGACGAAACCATCATCGGCAAGTTGCTGCCGAGTGCGTTTCACGGCACCGAACTGCTGGACCGCCTGCAAAATCTCGGCTCCCTGGACCTGATCGTGTGCGGTTTCATGAGTCACTCCAGCGTCAGCACCACCGTGCGCGCCGCGAAAAACCTGGGCTTTCGCTGCACCCTCGTTGAAGACGCCTGTGCAACGCGCGATTTGCCCTACAAGGGTGGCGTGTTGAGCGCTGACCACGTTCAACAGACCGAAATGGCGATCATGGCGGACAACTTCGCCACCCTCGCCCTGACCCACGATCTGATCTGATCGACGCTTGATGAGCGGTTCATGCCGCCGCTCATCCGCAAAAGCCTCTCGTTCGCTGTAAATGTCATAGCCTCAGGAACATCCCGGTCAACTCCCGGTCGAAGGGCCGATACCCATTGAGGAAGGTCGGAATGAAGTTATCCGATGGTTTTGACGCACGCCGCTTGCGGCCCAAAGGCCAAAGCAACTGGCGTTTTCGATTCGGCGCAGCCTTTGCTGCCTTGCTGGCAACGTGCGGTGTGTTGCTGGCGATGGCCGGCGCCGCCAGCCTGCTGGGCCACCCGCCGGCACTCGGCGAGTTGAATGCCAGCCCGCTGGGCTCGGCAATCATTCTGGCGGTCGGTCTGTTCCTGCTCTACCTGGGCGTTTGGCTGTGGCGGCGTTGCCGTCGCCGTGCGCGCCAGTCGCAAGAGCTGAACATGTCCCCGCATCTGATGAAAAAACACGACTGAATTGACGGCCTGACGTTTACCGGGCCCCAATTGTTATCGGTCGTGTCTCGACTTGGGTAAACTGGCCGCCCTTCGCGGAGGCTGATATGCAAGACAACGATTTTTCCCTGTTCAAAAGCGCGATCCAAGGCGTCAAGCCGATCAAGCACGATCGCGCCGAAACCGGCAAACCCAAGGCTGACCGCGCGCAGATCGCCAAGCTGCGTCAAGCCGCCACCGTGCGCACCGATGCCACCACCGTTGACGGTCTGTCCGATCAGTTCGTGATCGACGTCGGCCCGGAAGACGAGCTGATGTGGGCGCGCGACGGCGTGCAGGAAAGCCAGATGCGCAAGCTCAAGATCGGGCAAATCCCCTTCGAAGGCAGCCTCGACCTGCACGGCATGAGTGTGGAAAAGGCCCGGGAAACGCTCTGGGCGTTCCTGGCGGAAGCGACCAAATTCGAAATCCGCTGCGTGCGCGTCACCCACGGCAAAGCCGTGCGCCTGGACGGCAAGCGGCCGATGATCAAAAGCCACGTCAACACCTGGCTGCGCCAGCATTCACAGGTACTTGGCTTCACCTCGTGCCAGGCGAAACATGGTGGTGCCGGAGCGGTCTATGTGATGCTTAAACGCACCATGATGGAAGGTCGCGACGAGTAAAGTCGTTGCGCCACGCTTGCAGCGTCGTATCCGCCACACCGATCTGGCTACTGGCTGACCAATCAGTACAGGTACACCGACTTGCAATGATATGGGAGCTCCCGTAATACTTCGCAGATGGAATTTAAAGAAAGACTCAAAACAGCCCGCCAACACGCCAAGCTCAATCAGACCGAGCTTGCCGAGCGCGCGGGGCTGACTCAAACCTCAATCTCCGACCTCGAGCGCGGGAAATCGAAAGCGACAGCCTTTGTTGCCCAGATCGCTTCAGTGTGTGGCGTTTCACCGATGTGGCTGGCTGAAGGTGTCGGTGACATGCTTAAAGGGGTCTCCCCCCCTCCAGACATTTCAATGTCAGATATCCAGCCTTGGGACGACAGCACCCCCCTGGATGACGATGAGGTTTATGTCCCCTTCCTGCGTGAAGTTGAGCTGGCGGCGGGTTCAGGTCGTTTCGTGATCGCAGAAAACGACAGCGCCAGGCTGCGTTTCTTCAAGAAAGACCTGCGTCACAATAACGTGCAGTTCAACAACGCCAGGTGCGTGCGGGTGAGCGGGAACAGCATGTTCCCGGTACTGCGCGACGGCGCCACCGTCGGCATGAACATTGGCAAGAATTCGCTGGGCGACATCGTCGACGGCGACATGTACGCGATCAACCACAACGGCCAGCTCCGCGTGAAACAAGTCTACCGACTGCCCAGCGGGATCCGGCTACGCAGCTTCAACCGTGACGAGCATCCGGACGAGGACTACACCTTCGCCGAGGTCCAGGAGCAGCAGATTGCGATCCTGGGTCACGTCTTTTGGTGGGCGATGTATTCGCGGTGAACCGAGTTGCGGTGATTCGTGAGCGTCCAGTGCCATAACGTGCAATACAGCAAATCGACGCACATCCAAGAGGAGCCCGCCAAGCGCGGGCTTTTTTTGCACCTGAAATACAGGCGCAGAATAAAATATGGGAATACCCGTTTACACAAAATATGGGAACGCCTATATTCGTATTCAAGCCAACGGGAAATCGATCGGAAGCTGCCAACTATCACTTCTGCCCATTCATTGAGTGGGCAGTGGGATGTAGGCCTGCATCAAACGCAAGGCTCACCAGAGCAAAAAGCGACATCAATGGACTGAGGTAAAAACCATGACTGTAGACATCAGCAACTTCACCATCGCTACCCCGCTTCCAATCTCCGACACCAACCCGATTGCGCTTGAGCTCATCGGCTGGCGCGCACTGCTCGAATGCCCCGACGTCATCTCAATGCTTGAAGATGGTTCGCTGCAGATGACGGCGCCGACGCTTGGAGCGTCCAGCAAGAGCACGCTACGAACTCGCTGTGAGTGGAAGGAGCCAGGTTACTGGCTGTTCTCCAGCGCAGCGGACCACTGGAACCGCCAGGAAATGCGACTGACCAAAGTCAACTCGCTGCAGAAAGTCGTGATTGGCCAAATTCATGTGAAGGGTTCAGAACGACCTCCGGTGAAGGTGTTCTGGAACAAAGGAAAAATCACCATGGGGTTCCGGTCAAGCTACCTCCAGGACGATCCGGTCAACTCGACGGTGTTGGAGAATGTACCGCTCGGTGCACTTTTCAAAATCAACATTCACGCCAACTCGAGCGGCGCCGTTTCTGTATCGGCCAGCTGTAACGGCGTCAAATCCACTTCCGCGATCATGCGCCTCGACAACACTTGGGACACGAAAACGCTTGCCTTTCACGGTGGCGTGTACAACCAGATCGATTACTCCGACACCACCGACCCGCTAGACGGTTCCGTCTGCATCATCAGCGATCTGTCGATCACTCACGCCTGATAGACCTGCTCGGCCTGATGAGCAAAACAGGTTTCAGGGGAACATCACTGCTGCAGCCTGGCGACAGGCTGTAGCGGGATGCGGATAAAATCCGGCAGGCCTGCGCGACCGACAAACACTTGCCGGCCGCAACGACCGATTTTGGGCTTCGCGCCCGCTGGCAATACAACTGCCGTCACACATACGCTACCATGTGCCCCATGTCGGGGATGAACCCTGCGTTTTATTGCCAATCAGCTCGGTCGTAGCGTTCAGATGTTGCTATCGACCACGCCCGACGAATCAACTCCGGCATCGACCAGAGTGAACGGGCCGTTTGAAACGAGCTCGATTGGTACAACATTGGTACAGACAGAAACAGTACCCCTCTGAAACCCTTATGGAATCAGCCCCTGTGACACTGGAACAGAATTACACCGCGATTCTCGGCCAATTGGGCGAGGACGTCTCCCGCGAGGGCCTGCTCGACACGCCAAAACGTGCCGCCAAAGCCATGCAGTACCTCTGCCGCGGTTATGAACAGACACTGGAAGAAGTCACCAACGGTGCCTTGTTCAGCTCCGACAACAGCGAAATGGTGCTGGTGAAAGACATCGAGCTCTACTCGTTGTGCGAACACCACCTGCTGCCGTTCATCGGCAAGGCGCACGTCGCCTATATTCCGAGCGGCAAAGTGCTGGGCCTGTCGAAAGTCGCGCGGATCGTCGATATGTACGCCCGCCGCCTGCAGATCCAGGAAAACCTCAGCCGCCAGATCGCCGATGCGGTCCAGCAAGTCACCGGCGCCCTGGGCGTTGCGGTGGTGATCGAGGCCAAGCACATGTGCATGATGATGCGCGGTGTGGAGAAGCAGAATTCGACGATGATCACCTCGGTGATGCTCGGTGAGTTCCGCGAAAACGCGGCGACCCGCAGCGAGTTTCTCAGCCTGATCAAGTAATTCGCAGCAACGAAGAAAACCGGCATTCATCGCCGGTTTTTTTTCGCCTGCGAAAAATCAGGTAAGCTGCGCGACTTCTTTCGCCCCGTGAGGCTTGTACCGTGTTCGTTAAAGCGCTTCGTGTCGGCCTCGGCCAACTGATCATTTTCATCGACTTCATCACCCGTCCCGGCAAAAAGCAGCGCCCTGCCGCCGCCCAGGCTCAGGTTGAAGCGGCTGCCAAGGACCTGACGCTGTATCAGTTCCACGCCTGCCCGTTCTGCGTGAAAACCCGCCGCACCCTGCGCCGCCTGAACGTGCCGGTGGCGTTGCGTGATGCGAAGAACAACGAGCAGGATCGTCAGGTTCTGCTGGAGCAAGGCGGCAAGATCAAGGTCCCGTGCCTGCGCATTGAAGAGAATGGCCAGACCACCTGGATGTATGAGTCCAAGGTGATCATTGATTATCTGGACAAGCGCTTCGCGGCGGCGTGAGTTTTTGCGGCGTCCTGACGGACGCCATCGCCAGCAAGCCGGCTCCTACAGGGGGCGCGGCGTTCACAAATCTTGTGTACACCGCCTATTTGTAGGAGCCGGCTTGCTGGCGATGAGGCCCGTCCAGACACCACAAAACCCAGCCCCAAAAAAAAACCGGCCCATGAGCCGGTTTTTTTATCTCTGCGATCAGGCCGCTTCCGCTGCCTGCGCCTGTCGCACCACCGCCGCCAATCGCTTCAACCCTTCATCCAGCCGCGCCGGATCGATGTGGCTGAAGTTCAGCCGTAAATGCCCCGGGTGATTGTCCGGCTCTGGAAAAAACGGCTCACCCGGCATGAACGCCACATCCGCCGCCAGTGCAGGCTTGAGCAACGTGCGCGTGTCCAGCGGTTGTTTCAGCGTCAACCAGAAAAACAGCCCGCCCTGCGGCACGTTCCACTCTGCCAAATCAGAAAAATGCGTTTCCAGCGCCGACTGAAACGCATCCCGACGCACCCGGTAAAAATCCCGCAGCTCACTCAGGTGCTGCTGGAATTTCTCGGTGCCGATCCATTGCAGCGCTTGCCACTGGCCCACGCGGTTGGTGTGCAGATCGGCGGACTGCTTGAGCTTCAGCAAATGCGGAAACAGGTCCGGACTGGCAATCAGATAGCCGACCCGCAGCCCCGGCAACAAGGTTTTCGACACGGTGCCGGTGTAGATCCAGCTGGTCTTTTTCAAGCGACTGACGATTGGCCTGGCACTGCCGCCATCAAACGTCAGCTCGCGATACGGCTCGTCTTCGATCAGGGTGACGCCGAACTCATCCAGCAACGCGGCGACCGCATCGCGCTTGGCCTCGCTGTAGCGCACCGCCGACGGGTTCTGGAAAGTCGGGATCAGGTAGATGAAAGCAGGCTGGTGTTTTTCCAGACGCGTGCGCAGCTCAAGCAGATTAGGGCCATCGGCCTCCAGCGGCACGGTGATGCAGTCGGCGCCAAACAGTTGAAAGATCTGCAACGCCGCCAAATACGTCGGCGCTTCGAGCAGGATCTCGGTGCCTTTGTCGATGTAGAGCTTGGCCGCCAGATCGAGGGTTTGCTGCGAGCCGCTGACCACCAATACCTGACTCGCCTCACAGGGCACGCCCAGTGCTCGCGCCTCGGCCGCCAAGGCTTCGCGCAACGCCGGCTCCCCTTCGCTCATGCCGTATTGGCCGATGGACAGCGGCATGTCGGCCCATTCGACGGTCGGCAGCATGACTTCGGCCGGCAAGCCACCGGCAAACGACATCACTTGCGGGCGCTGGGCTGCGGCGAGGATTTCACGAATCAAAGAACTTTTAAGGCGCGAGACACGTTCGGAAAAAGCCATGGGGGGTCACCGGTAGCGAGGCCTGAGGAAAATGAGTCAAACTGGTTGACCGAAATTACGACAACCCGAACGGATACGTCAACATGCTTGACCTTAAAAATCCCGCCTCCCAGCAACAGGCCATGGAAGCGTTTTTCTTCGGCTACCAGGCGTTCACCGCCAAGGCCGACGAAATGCTCGAGCGTCGCGGCTTGAGCCGGGTGCATCAACGCATCGTGTTTTTCATCGCCCGATACCCGAATCTCAGCGTCAAGGAGCTGCTGGCATTGCTCGGCGTGAGCAAGCAGGCACTGAACATCCCACTGCGCCAGTTGGTGGAAATGCACCTGGTGGACAGCGTTGCGTCCGAGACCGACAAGCGTAAACGGCTGCTGGAACTGACCGTGGAAGGGGCGCGGTTTGAGCAATCGTTGCGGCGTGAGCAGGTGAAACTGCTGGAGCGGGTGTTTGCCGAGGCTGGGGAGACGGCGGTGAATGGATGGTTGGCGGTGAATCTGGCGCTTGGGGAGAACCAGCAAAAAATCTGAATCCTGGAAACCGCCTTCGCGGGCAAGCCTCGCTCCTACAGGATATGCGCCGCTTTTGTAGGAGCGAGGCTTGCCCGCGATGGCGTCCTTACTGGCGATATATCCCGATCGCCAAACTTTTCGTCTACAAAATCAAAAACATTATTTGCATTATTTGTATACAAAAGCATAATCCACTGCGTGCGAGTTCCTGACCAAGCGGTCAACAAATTCGCGAATGCCTCAAAGGGCCGCTGCCACCCTCATGGGTCCGGCCCTGGAAATAACAATAAAACTCTTGAGGAGTACTCGCTGTGGAAAGCCGCAAATCCGAAGCCCCGTCGCTGGAACTCTCGCCGCCATTACGCAATGGCTGGCTGGAACGCATCTTCAAACTCAGCTTGCATGGCACCACGGTGAAGACCGAGTTGATTGCCGGTCTGACAACCTTCATCACCATGGCTTACATCATCTTCGTCAACCCCAACATCATGGCCGACGCCGGGATCGATCACGGCGCGGCATTCGTTGCAACGTGCATCGCGGCTGCGCTGGGTTGCCTGTTGATGGGCCTGTACGCCAACTGGCCAGTCGGCCTCGCGCCGGGCATGGGCCTCAACGCCTTCTTCACCTACACCGTGGTCGGCACCATGGGCTACAACTGGGAAACCGCACTCGGTGCAGTGTTCGTGTCCGGTGTGTTGTTCATGATCCTGACCTTCTCCAAGATCCGCGAATGGCTGCTCAACAGCATTCCGGTGAGCCTGCGCTTTGCGATGGGCGCCGGCGTAGGTCTGTTCCTCGGCCTGATCGGCTTGAAAACCGCCGGCATCGTCGTCGATAGCCCGGCGACGCTGATCAAGCTCGGCTCGCTACGTGAACCCGGCCCGCTGCTCGCCGCGATCTGCTTCCTGATGATCGCCGTGCTCAGCTACCACAAGGTGTTCGGTGCGATTCTCATCAGCATCATTACCGTAACGCTGGCCGGTTGGGGTCTGGGCCTGGTGCATTACGAAGGGATCATGTCGGCGCCGCCGAGCCTGGCACCGACCTGGATGGCCATGAACGTCGCCGGCGTATTCAACGTCAGCATGATCAGCGTGGTACTGGCCTTCCTCTTCGTGCACATGTTCGACACTGCCGGCACTTTGATGGGCGTCGCCCAGCGCGCCAACCTGGTGAACGCGGACGGCCGCATCGAAAACCTCTCTCGCGCCATGAAAGCTGACAGCGCCTCCAGCGTATTCGGTGCCGTGGTGGGTGTTCCTCCGGTAACAAGCTACGTGGAAAGTGCCGCGGGTGTAGCCGCTGGTGGTCGGACTGGTCTTACCGCAGTGACCGTAGGTGTGCTATTTATTGCAGCCATGTTTTTCGCACCGCTGGCTGGCATGATCCCCGCTTATGCAACAGCCGGCGCGCTGATTTACGTGGCGATGCTGATGATGGGTGGCATGGCGCACATCGAATGGGACGAAGCGACCGACAGCATTCCGGCGATCGTCACCGCGATCATGATGCCGCTGACCTTCTCGGTCGCCGACGGTATTGCGCTGGGCTTCATCACCTATGTGGCGTTGAAAGCCGGCACCGGTAAATACAAGGAAATTTCCGTGAGCCTGTGGGTGCTCTGCGCGATCTTCATCGCCAAGTTCATCTTCTTGTAAATACAGGTACTCGCTTGAAAACAGCCTCACCCCGTCGGGTGAGGCTTTTGTGCAAATGGAGGAAAGTGATGAGTCTGGAAACCTGGCTGCTGTTCAGCGGCGCTGCGCTGGTGGTGATCCTGATCCCGGGGCCACTGTCGTTGCTGATGATCAGCAACAGTCTGAATTACGGTTTGCGTCGTTCTTACCCGGCATTTCTGGGTGGCGTGATTGCGTCGATCTGCCTGCTCAGCGCTTCCGCGCTGGGATTGGGGGCGTTGTTGCTGGCTTCGGAACAGCTGTTCAGCGCATTGAAAATCGTCGGCGCGCTGTACCTGTTCTACCTCGCCTGGCAGAGCTGGCAGCAATCGCGCCAGCCATCGGTCGGCGCTGAAGTGCCCCAGGCTGCGCCAGTGCCACGTTTCCGTGCCCTGTTCGGGCGCGCATTTGTGCTGGGTGCGAGCAATCCGAAAGACATCCTGTTCTTCGCAGCGTTCCTGCCGCAGTTCTTGAGCGCCGGGCAACCGTTCCTGCCGCAGTTGCTGGTGATGATTGCTACGTGGACGGTGTTGGATCTGCTGTGCAAATTGGCTTACGGGTTAGGTGCCCATGGTGCGGCGCGGTATCTGCGCAGTGGCAAGGGGCAGAGTTGGTTTAACCGCGTGAGTGCAGGCCTATTTAGTGGAGCGGGTGCGGCGTCGCTGTTGAGCCGTTAAGAGCTTCGCGGGCAAGTCGGATCGCCGCCCGCTCGCTCCTACAGGTTCTTGTGTCGTTCATGGAATGGAAAACAACCTGTAGGAGCGAGGCTTGCCCGCGAAGGCGTCGGCACATTCACCACATTCCTCGGGACGAAAAAAAGCCCGCAGTGTGAGCGGGCGAAAGACCAAAGAAGCTATATGCGCAGTCGCTTCTCGGAGGCGACAGCTGCTTGGGGGATCAGCTGCCGCGGTACGTGGAATAGCTATAAGGCGAAATCAGCAGCGGCACATGGTAGTGATCCTGTTCCGCAGAGATGCCAAACCGCAGCACCACCACATCCAGGAACGCAGGCTCCGGCAGCTGAACGCCACGGGCGCGGTAGTAATCGCCCGCATGAAACTGAACCTGATAGACCCCGGTGCGGTAGTCATCGCCCTGCAGCAGCGGTGCATCGACGCGGCCGTCGCTGTTGGTGATTGCGCTGGCGACCAATTCCAGCTGCGAGCCTTCAACGCGGTACAACTCGACCTTGATCGAGCTGCCCGGGCAACCGTGTGCAGCGTCCAAAACGTGTGTAGTCAAACGTCCCATTGATTCTGCGCGCCTGCCTGCGTGGAGCAGTCAGACCTCGCGCCTCCCGAAGTCAGTTGAAAAGGAGACCGCACCGATTCGGAGCACGAAAAGCTGCGGCGAGCGACTGATTAAGACACTTTTCATAAAAATTGTACACAATAAAAACGACATTTTTGCAGCCAGTACCGCCATTCAAGGATTCGCAGTCAATCTGACGCCAAACCATGCGAGCAGCGGACCTTCTATCCATTAGCTGACCAACTGGGCAGGTTTCTTGCAGTAGCACTCCAAGATGACAGCAGATGAAAAATGCGAAAATTCAGGCTTACAAAGTGGATATAAAGTTGTATACAATCAGCCCATCGCTGTGACGCCAGCCTGTCATCCCATCGCCAGGCCGCCACACAACCTGTCAACGAATAAGAAGGAAGACTGCAGTGAGCGCTGACTACCCACGCGACCTGATCGGTTACGGCAGTAACCCTCCTCACCCACACTGGCCGGGCAATGCGCGCATCGCCCTGTCTTTCGTGCTCAATTATGAAGAAGGCGGCGAGCGCAACATCCTGCACGGCGATAAAGAGTCCGAAGCCTTCCTTTCGGAAATGGTCTCGGCGCAGCCGCTGCAAGGCGCGCGCAACATGAGCATGGAATCCCTTTACGAGTATGGCAGCCGCGCCGGCGTCTGGCGGATTCTGAAACTGTTCAAGGAATTCGACATTCCGCTGACCATCTTCGCCGTGGCCATGGCCGCCCAGCGCCACCCGGACGTGATCCGCGCGATGGTCGATGCCGGTCACGAGATCTGCAGCCACGGCTATCGCTGGATCGACTACCAGTACATGGACGAAGCGCAGGAACGCGAGCACATGCTCGAAGCGATCCGCGTCCTCACCGAAATCACCGGCGAACGCCCACTGGGCTGGTACACCGGCCGCACCGGCCCGAACACCCGTCGGCTAGTGATGGAAGAAGGCGGCTTTCTCTACGACTGCGACACCTACGACGACGACCTGCCCTACTGGGAACCGAACAACCCGACCGGCAAGCCGCACCTGGTGATCCCGTACACCCTGGACACCAACGACATGCGCTTCACCCAGGTCCAGGGCTTCAACAAGGGCGACGATTTTTTTGAATACCTGAAAGACGCTTTCGATGTGCTGTACGCCGAAGGTGCCGAAGCGCCGAAAATGCTCTCGATCGGTCTGCACTGCCGGCTGATTGGCCGTCCGGCGCGTCTGGCCTCGCTCAAGCGCTTTATCGAATACGCTAAAAGTCATGAACAGGTGTGGTTCAGCCGCCGCGTCGACATCGCTCGCCACTGGCACGAAACCCACCCGTACCAAGGGACTGCCAAATGAGCACCTTTCAAACCCTGAAACCCTCGACCCTGAGCCGCGACGCGTTCGTCACCGCTTTCGCCGACATCTACGAACATTCGCCATGGGTGGCCGAGAAGGCCTTCGACCTGGGCCAGGACGCTTCGATCGACGAGATCGAAACCCTGCACCAGCGCATGAGCGACATCCTGTTGAGCGCTGATCACGAAAGCCAGTTGGCCCTGATCAACGCTCACCCGGACCTGGCCGGCAAAGCCGCCGTCCAGGGCCAGTTGACCGAAGCCAGCACCAATGAACAGGCTGGCGCCGGTATTCACCAATGCACGGCCGAAGAGTTTTCTCGCTTCACCGAGCTGAACGACGCCTACAAAGCCAAGTTCAAGTTTCCCTTCATCATGGCGGTAAAAGGCAGCAACCGGCATCAGATCCTCGCGGCGTTCGAAACGCGCATTCACAACCCGGCAGAAACCGAGTTCAAGTGCGCGCTGGCGGAGATCAACAAGATCGCCCTGTTCCGATTACTGACCCTATAGCGAGCCTTGCCCGAGCGACATTGGACGCAAACATCGCCCAGGGCACTGCAAGCATCCCAAGCCAACTTATTAAAGGCAGACAAGAAGAATGAAAGCTTACGCCGTACCTTTCGAGAAGTTCGTCAACCTGGCCGACGCCCGCCTGGGCACCAAAATCATTTCGGTCACCGATGACTGGTTCGCAGACGCCAACCGTCTGTTCCAACCGACCCCGGCCGTGTGGAAGGAGGGCGTGTTCGATGACAACGGCAAGTGGATGGACGGCTGGGAATCGCGTCGCAAACGCTTCGAAGGCTACGACAGCGCGGTCATCCGCCTGGGCGTGCCGGGTTCGATCAAAGGCGTAGACATCGACACTTCATTCTTCACCGGCAACTTCCCGCCGTCGGCTTCGCTGGAAGCCTGCTTCCTCGCGTCTGGCGAGCCGGACGACAACACCCAGTGGACTGAAGTGCTGTCGGCCGTCGAGCTGCAAGGCAACAGCCACCACTACCACGAAATCAGCAACGACCAGGCCTTCAGCCACCTGCGCTTCAACATCTACCCGGATGGCGGCGTGGCCCGTCTGCGTGTCTACGGCATTCCGTTCCGCGACTGGTCCGCTGTGGGTGACAACGAGCAAGTGGACCTGGCCGCAGCCCTGAACGGTGGCCGCGCCCTCGCCTGCTCCGACGAACACTTCGGCCGCATGAGCAACATCCTCAACCCGGGCCGTGGCATCAACATGGGCGATGGCTGGGAAACCGCACGTCGTCGCACGCCGGGCAATGACTGGGTCATCGTCGCGCTGGGTCATGCCGGCGAGATCGAAAAAGTCGTCGTCGACACCCTGCACTTCAAGGGCAACTACCCGGACACCTGCTCGATCCAGGGCGCCTTTGTGAAGGGCGGCACCGACAGCCAGATCGAAACCCAATCGCTGTTCTGGCGCGAACTGTTGCCGGCGCAGAAACTGGAAATGCACGCCGAACACACCTTCGCCGAGCAGATCAAGGCACTGGGCCCGATCACCCACATCCGCCTGAACGTGTTCCCGGATGGCGGTGTGAGCCGCCTGCGCGTACTGGGCAAGGT